>JBKHIL010000106.1:0-6211 GCA_046538645.1 Desulfovermiculus sp. | reverse complement strand
GCATATCTCAAAGAAGAGCGCGAAAAACAGGGCTTTTCGTTAGAGGATATCCAACAAAAAACCAAAATCAGCATAAGCAGTCTGGAAGCGATTGAGGGGGGTCGGGTCAACGAGTTGCCCCATCCAGTATATACCAAAGGATTTATAAAAAATTACGCCCAGTGCTTGGGGCTCAATGCAGAAGAGGTGGCAGATACTTTTGCTCAAAAGGCCGGGATTGATGAAGAATTTGAAGATGAAGCCGGCCATGTCCCCAGTGAACTGACCCCGATTCGGAGGAAGAGCAAGTGGCCTCTGATCTCTCTTCTGGTTTCCCTGGTTCTGCTCGCAGTCTTGGGTTGGCTGGTTTATGACCTCTTCTTGGCTCCACCTGAGATAAATACCAGATCAGAGTCAACTCAAAGTTCTGAATCTGATGATGCTCTTGAAAACGAGGATGGGGGAGAAAAGAGACAAGGATCTGAATCAGGTGAATCGGAGATTGATGACAATGCCGGCACAGAAGATTCGAATCTGGCTCAAGGGGCTGAAGAGCAGGAAATGAGTTCTGAGACGGGAACTGAGGACTCCTGGACGTCTGGTCCGGTAGCAGGCAATGAGACCCTGGCCGGGATACAGACCCCTCAAGTCTTGGCAGAGGCGGCACCAAATGAAGCAGAGCAGGGAAGAAACAGTGAAGAACCGGAAAACGAAACCGCAACTGCCGGGGAAGATCAAAAAGAGCAAATTGATTCCCGAGTAAATGCTGAACAAAACGGTACACAGCTTAGGCCCTCCCCTGAGAATGGCAAGCACGTTTTGCAGATTGAGGCCACAGAGGCCTGCTGGATGAGTGCAGATATTGATTCCAAAAAACGGGACCTTTATCTGCGTCCCGGTGAATCAGCGACCTTTCGCTTTAAAGATTCTCTGGAAATAAAGCTTGGAAATGCCGGTGGTGTGGAACTTGTTTTGAACGGCCAGGCCTATCCCCTGGATGCGTCTTCTGGTGATGTGGTCAGTCTGAGCTTTCCCTGAACAATGACCAGAGTGGAAAGCAGGAGTGAACACGCCCTGGTGCTGCGAATAGGCACCTTTCGGGAGATTGACTGCTGGGTCCGTTTTTTTTCCCCTGCCCGGGGTATTGAAACCGCCTTTGCCTTCGGGGGCCGGCGCAGCCGGAGGCGTTTTTCCGGATGTCTGGACAACCTCAATCACCTGCTCATCGATTTGGAATCTCCGAAATCAGGACACTATTTGGCCTTAAGCCAGGGGACACTGGTGCATCGCTTCGCCGGATTGCACCGTAATCTGCCCCGGCTGGGCATGGCCGTGAATTGCATCAAGTTTTTGGAGGCTGTGCATGCAGGTCCAGATCAGGCCGAGCCGGTTTTTAACCTTGTTCTCATGACCCTGCAGGCCTTAAACGACACATCTGCAGAGATTCCGGCTACGTTTCCCTTGCTTTTTCGGGCCAAGCTGGCCTGTTTCTATGGGTATGGACCGGATCTTTCTGTATGCGGGCAATGCGGCAGTCTCATACCTGAAGGTGGATGGGGGGGATTTTCCTGGGCCACTGGATTGGCTCTATGTCCCCAGTGCTGCAAACAGGCTGAATCGTCTTACAGGGTAGGGCGTCTTGATCTCGTGAGGCTGCATAATCTCTTGCAGGGCACTCCAGAGGATTGGGTGCAACTTGGCCGTCCGGAGACCGGCGATAAACAGTTGTGGCAGGCTTTAGACTTTTTTGTGCAGCATCATACTGAATTGCAATGGGATGGGGGAAGGTTTCGCCGGGTTTAAGTTTCTGCGGGGCACTACTTGCAAACATCCAAGCATCAGATTGGAGTGAAGGAATGCATTTTCAGGACGTTATTTTAAATCTTCAGAATTTTTGGGCCCGCCAAGGGTGCGTACTGCATCAGCCTTACGATGTGGAGGTTGGAGCCGGGACGTTTCACCCGGCCACAGCCCTGGCTGTTATCGGGCCGGAACCCTGGTATACTGGATATGTACAGCCTTCCAGACGCCCAACCGACGGGCGGTATGGAGAAAATCCCAATCGCCTGCAGCATTATTACCAGTACCAGGTCATTCTCAAGCCGGCGCCGGAGAACGCCCAGGATATTTTTCTCCAAAGCCTTTACGCCCTGGGTATTGACCCTCAGGAGCACGACATCCGGTTCGTGGAAGACGACTGGGAATCGCCGACTCTTGGAGCATGGGGCCTGGGATGGGAAATCTGGTTGGATGGAATGGAGATCACGCAGTTCACATACTTCCAGCAGGTTGGAGGCATTGATCTGGAGCCGGTCAGCCTGGAGCTGACCTATGGCCTGGAGCGGATATGCATGTATCTTCAAGGCCGGGAATCGGTGTATGATCTGTCCTGGAATGAGCACTGCACGTACGGCAACATCCATCATCAGAGTGAGGTGGAGCATTCCACCTACAATTTTGAGGAAAGCACTGAGCAGATGCTCTTTGACTTCTTTGTCTCCTGCGAGGCGGAGTGTCTGCAACTGTGCAAAAAGAACCTGCCGTGGCCGGCGTATGATTACTGCCTGAAGTGCTCGCACCTCTTTAATCTGCTGGATGCCAGAGGGGCTATTTCCATTACCGAACGGACCGGATATATCGCCAGAGTCAGGCATCTGGCTTCTTCTGTCGCCAGATTGTATGCCCTGCAGCGAGAGGAACTGGGCTATCCTCTGATGTCCTGATAACCTCCGGCGTGAACAGCCTTTGAAGGCACTTGCACTGAAATACTTCAGGTTTACCTGGAGCAAGGCGCGCATGAACTTTCTTTTAATCTCCATTGGTAAGGATACGCCACATGCCAGATTTTGTCTTTGAAATCGGTTTGGAAGAGATGCCGGCCAGGTTTTTGTCTGACCTGGAAAAGGGTCTTAAGGAATTGGCCCATGAACAGTTGGCCCATGAACGAATTGGACATGGGAATATACACGTCTTCTCTACTCCCAGGCGCCTGGTCCTGGAGGTGGAAGAAATTGCCCAGGCCCAGGAAATCAGAGCTGAGCTCGTCACCGGTCCGCCTCAGGCCATAGCCTATTCCGATTCAGGTGAATTGACCAAGGCCGGCCAAGGTTTTGCCCGCAGTCAGGGAGTGGATGAAAGTCAGCTCATTATTCAGGACACGGCCAAAGGACCGTATCTGGCGGTGCGCAAACAACTGGGGGGACAGGACACCCTCAGCATCCTGCCGCAGATGTGCACCCAGATTGTGAGCAAGCTGGCTATGCCCAAGCGCATGCGCTGGGAGTCGAGCGGATTTTCTTTTGCCCGTCCTATCCGGTGGATGCTCGCCCTGATGGATGACTCTGTTGTTCCGGTTCAGGTGGCTTCTTTGCAGGCCGGAGCACTGACCTGGGGACACCGGGTGCATGGACCCGGACCCTGGGAAGTGCCGAATGCCCAAGCGTATTTCGATCTTTTGCAGAAGAAGGGTTGGGTTATCCTGGACCGCCAGGAGCGTAAAGAGATCATTCAAAGCCAGGGGGACGGCCTGGCCAAAGAGCATGGCGGCCGGGTGGTTTGGAAGGACGAGCTTTTAGATGAAGTGGCTTCTCTGGCTGAATGGCCAAAACCAATATTGGGGCGTTTTGACCAGCGCTATCTGGAATTGCCCCGGGAAGTGCTGCTGACCAGCATGGAAAGCCATCAAAAGTGCTTCGGTCTGGAAGACGACAAGGGAAATCTGCTTTCTTATTTTGTGTGTACCTTGAACCTGGAGCCCAAAGACCTGGACCTGGTTCGGACCGGATGGGAGCGGGTCCTCAAGGCCAGGCTGGAAGATGCTGCCTTTTTCTGGAAGGTTGACATGAAGGCCACTTTGGAGCAATGGCAGAAAGAACTGGATAAAGTGATATTTCTCGGTCCTCTGGGCAGCATGGGGGCAAAGGCAAAACGGCTGGAAATGGTGGCCGCCAGCCTGACTGCGAAAGAAGATGCCCGGATACAAAAAGACACTATTCGAGCCGCCGCTTTGGCCAAAGTGGATTTGGTATCAGAGATGGTGGGTGAGTTCGCTGACCTGCAAGGGATAATGGGCGGGATTTATGTTCAGCAGAAGGGAGAGCCGGAAAGCGTGGCCCAGGCTGTATGTGAACATTATCTTCCCACTGGGCCGGAGAGCGCGGTTCCGGAAAGTTTACCCGGAGCCTATTTAAGCATTGCCGATAAGGCCGATGCCCTGGCTGGCTGCTTTGGACTGGATATGGTCCCCACAGGGACCCAGGATCCGTATGCCTTGCGCCGGCAAGCCCTGGGCATTGTGCGTACAGTTTGGGAGCATGCACTCAGATTTTCCTTGTCCAACCTCCTGGAAACAGCCTTTGATGCCTATCAGGATGTAGACTGGAAACTGAAAAAAGAGGCTGCTCTTTCCGCTTTGCTTGATTTTTTTGCTCACCGCATCCGGGCCTTGTGCATGAACCGGGGACTGGAGACAAAAGTGGTCGATGCCGCCTTAGGCGCCGGGTTTGACGATTTGTGGGCCTTTGAGCAGCGGCTCACTGCTCTGGACAGATTCAGCCGGGAGGCAGATTTTGATCAGGCAGTCCTGACCTTTAAACGGGCAGATAATATCATCCGCAAACAGGGAGAGCAGGCTGGGGTTGACCTGCAGGCCGGATATCAGGATTCATTGCTCCTTGAGCCCCAGGAGAAAGCGCTGGCCCAAGCCTTAACAGACATGCAGCCAAGATGGGAGACCCTATGGGCTCATGAGGACTTTGATCAGCTTTTTAGTCTGTTGCGGGAGCTTCGGCCTGTTGTGGACGATTTTTTTGATCATGTCATGGTCATGGCTGAAGATTTGTCCCTGCGTCAAAACCGGCTGAACATGCTGCAAGCCCTGGTCAACCGCCTTTCAGTTTTGGCTGATTTCAGTGCCTTGCAGATATAGACCAAGAAAAGCCCTGGCCCGGAAGGTTCATTTCTCTTGACAAATGGGATGTTTCTTGAGTAATAAGTTCTTTTGCCGTACGTAAACAATTCATATCAATAGACGGATTTCAAGTGCAGGAGGTTATGCAGCTTGGCAAATACAAAGCAGGCCCTGAAGCGTCATCGTCAAAGTCTGAAGGCTCGAGCCAGGAATCGGGTGGTCAAGAGCCATGTCAAAAATGCTGTCAAGGCAGTACGCAGCGCTGTGCAGGCCAATGATCAGGATCAAGCCCGGGACGCTCTGCAAAGGGCGAACTCAGTTCTGGATAAGGCAGCCGGCAAAGGAGTCATTCACAGGAACAATGCCCAGCGCCGCGTGGCCCGATTGAGCAAGGCAGTGAACAAGATGGCTCAGTAGGAAAATGCTCCCGGCATGAACAGGCGAGGAGAGTCATTGTGATCCGACTCCCTGGACTTTGAAAATACGGGGGTCTGAATGCTTCAGCACAGGCTCTTGACTCAATCTTCCTCTGGAGCGCAAAGATTTCAAAAAATGCCCGCTTTAAGCAGCGGGCATTTTTTTATGGCCAGAACCGCGTATCAGGCATATTGATCACTGATCTGCCGGGGACAAAAGAAGCACGGCAGCACTCATTAAAAGCAGCGGCCGGCAGGCAGCAATAGTTCGGCCGGAGAGATTTCCGGCCAAGCCCTCAACTCCTCCGGTGGCCAGAAAATGCCGATAGTTGCGGAAGTGTTCGCGGCCGGCCAAACGTTCAATTACGGCAATACCCATATGTGAACAGAACTGAGACAAACACTTCGGGACCAAATAGTCTGCGATCAGAAGCATTCCCTGCGGCTTGAGTACGCGGCGTCCTTCCCGGAGCATGGACTGGATAATGTGGGGCGGATTCTCATGCAGGGAAAACGAAAAATTGACCGCATCGAATAAGTTATCAGGGAGGCTAAGAGCCGTGGCCTGGGCACAGATATAGGAGATTCCCGGCGGACTTTTGCTCCGGGCCACCTCGAGCATAGCTGAGGAGGAGTCCATGCCGGTAACCTGCAAACCGTGGCGATGGAGAATAATGCACTGCCGGCCGGTACCGCACCCAATATCCAGGACAGAGCGCAGGCCGCGGCTGATACAAAGCCGGGCCGTTTCCCAGCGCATCTGACTCATAAATGGTTGCAGCACCGGGTCATACAGGCGAGCTATCCTGGCGTAGGGATCTTTTGAGTCGATCATGGCATAACCTGAATACAATCCATGCGGCTATGATCCAGCGCCGCCTGCTCAAAGGGGTGGATTCTCAACTCA
>JBKHIL010000105.1:0-6227 GCA_046538645.1 Desulfovermiculus sp. | reverse complement strand
GCAGGCCTGCATAGTTTCCCGATCCGAAATGCTCCCCATAAATACAGCAACTTGGCTCATAGATCCTCCAGATTTTCAAGTGAATAAACAGGTTGCGGCTTGACGTTGGCCTGGCAAAACAGATACATGTTTTTAAATAAGATAGACAGAAATATGCTCAAAGCGCGCACCCAATATACGCACTGATGCTGTATCTGACAACGATGCATTCCTTACACGCAACCACAGGGGGGGATATGATCCTGGGCATTGATGTTGGAGGAACCCATACTGACGCGGTTCTCTTGAATAAAGACGGTCTGCTGGCCGCGGCCAAGGTCATCACTGATCACCAAGACCTCTTGTCTTCAGTCAGAGCCGCTCTGGCCGAAGTGGTCCAAGGCCATGATACTTCACAGGTCAAACGCTTCAATTTGAGCACGACCTTGTGCACCAATGCCATTGTGCAAGGCGATTTGGAAGAGGTGGGAGTTTTGGTCTCAGCCGGACCTGGCATTGATCCTGAGCTGTTTGGCATAGGGTCCTGCTATGCGGTCATCCCTGGAGGACTGGACCATAGAGGAACGGAAATCAAGCCGTTGGATTTTGATTACGCCAAATCCAAAATCATGGAGTTCAAGGAGCGTGGAGTGCGTATTTTTTCCGTGATCGGCAAATTTTCTCCCCGCAATCCGATACATGAGAATCAATTGGCTGAGCTTGTTGAAAATTCCTGCGATTTTTTGACCCTGGGCCATGCCCTGTCCGGGCAGTTGAACTTTCCCCGCCGGGTGGCCACCTCATATTACAATAGCGCCATATGGCCGATTTTTAATGACTTCGCTAATTCAGTCGCCGACAGCCTGCATGATTTCGGACTTAAGCCGCCCCATGTCAATATCCTTAAGGCCGACGGGGGAACCATGACTTTTTCTCAGGCCCGGCAGACTCCAGTGGAGAGTATCTTTTCCGGTCCTTCGGCAAGCGTCATGGGCATCATGGCCATTTGCCCCATTGAATCGGATGCTGTTTTGCTGGATATGGGGGGCACAACCACAGATGTGGCCGTATTTGCCGATGGCGACCCCCTTATCGAAGCCGAAAGCGTCGAGCTGGCCCATCGGCCGACCCTGGTACGAGCCATGAAGACCAAATCAATCCCGCTTGGAGGCGATTCCGCGGTATACGCCAGCCAGGGCACGGTCTGTGTTGGACCCAGGCGGATGGGACCATGTATGGCCCAAGGCGGAGACGTACCCACTTTGGTTGATGCCCTGAACTGCGCAAAGCAGTATTTTTACGGCCAGACTCAGGCCTCGGACCAGGGCATGCAGGTCCTGGGTCAGGAGTTGGGATGGAATCCGGACCAGGTCTCCTGGAAGGTCATTCATGAGTTCTGCCGGGTGCTGAAACAGGAAACCCTGGATATGCTCAATGAAATCAACGAGCGGCCGGTATACACTGTGCATGAATTTTTGGAATACCGGCAGATCGTACCCAAACGGATCTATCTCATGGGCGGACCGGCCCAGGTTATGGCTCCGTTTATAAGTCAGGCCTTCGGTCTGCCGGTGGTGGTTCCGGACAATTACGCGGTGGCCAATGCCCTGGGCGCGGCTTTGGCCCGTCCGACAATGCAGGCAGAACTGTTTGCAGACACGGAAAAAAGGATGATGACCATACCGATCCTGGGAGTGAGTGAAAAAGTCGGCAACAGATATTCTTTGGATCAGGCCAGAACCGACGTGGTCAACCATTTGTGCACTTATCTGGCCAACCATCTGGACTGGAAGGTCCCGCAGTTTGAGGTGGAGATTGTGGAAGAAAGCGCTATGAACATGGTCAAGGACGTGTATCAAGTGGGGCAGGATATCCGTGTCAAATGTCAGATCAGGCCCGGCATCTCCCCTGACTACCAGAACGCAGTGAGGTGTCTATGCAAAGAGCAGTAAACAGCCTGGGCGTTGTTTTTTTCCCGGCCTTTGATTGGGCCATCTCGGCGACTCATCCTGAACGGCAAGAGCGCTTGCTGTATACGATGGACCAGCTCAAGGAGGAGGGGATATTCGATATTCCTGGAATCAGGGAGTACAAACCTGAGGTGGCCGATATGGACGACATCCGGCGGGTCCATTTTTGTTTTCCGGATACAGCCTCCAACCTGACCACCTCTCACCTCATCTCCGCCGGCGGGACTATTAAGTCCGGGCAGCTGGTTATGGAGCAAGAGGAGAGCAAGGCCTTTGCCCTGGTTCGTCCGCCCGGGCATCATGCCATGAAGGTGGTGCATGGAGGACGCGGATTCTGTAATGTGAATATGGAAGCGATCATGGTCGAAAACCTAAGACAGCATTATGGTCTGGGGCGGGTGGCCATTGTGGATACTGACTGCCACCACGGGGACGGGACCCAGGACATATACTGGCATGATCCGGACACCTTATATATATCCATTCATCAGGACGGCCGGACCTTGTTTCCCGGAAGCGGATTTCCGGGTGAGCTGGGAGGTCCCAAGGCCTTGGGGAAAACCGTGAATATTCCCTTGCCGCCCTCAACCTCGGATGAGGGTGTGCTCTATGTGATTGAAAACGCTGTCTTGCCCATTCTTGAAGATTTCAAGCCTGAATTGATCATCAACTCAGCCGGTCAGGACAATCATTTCTCTGATCCCCTGACAAACATGAATGTCTCCGCTCAAGGCTATGCCCAGCTGAATCAGCTTTTAAATCCAGATATAGCCGTCTTAGAAGGAGGTTACTCCATTCAGGGGGCCCTGCCTTATGTGAACCTGGGTATCGCCCTGGCTATGGCCGGGCTGGACTACAGTTTCGTATGCGAACCAGACTATGATCCTCAGGCTATACGTCAGGAACATCGAATCACCGAGTACATCAAGAAGGTCTCACTGGCTGCCCTGGATGGATATTTCAGCCCTCCCACTGCCCATATGAGCCGGGAAAAGCAGGGTGAGTTTTTCATCCGGTCCAAGGAAATTTTCTATGATACCTCCTTTATAACCGAGAGACAGCGGGAATATTTATTGGATTGTCCGCACTGCCCCGGATTGCTTCGGGCCGAGACGTCTTCCAGCAAGACCAAGAACTGTCTGGGGCTGGAGATCCCCCGGCAGGGTTGTGAACATTGCCATACGGAAGGAGAGCGTATTTTTGAACAGGAGAAATCCAGGGGCAAATTCACCAATATCCAGTTCATCAACAGGGTAGATGGAACATGCCGCCGGCATGTCATTGGGACTTGACCGCTCAGCACTTATGATCGGGCACTGAAAAGGGGGGGGTATGCCGACGCGGGAAGAAGAACGTTATCTGCTGGATGCTATCAATTCCCTGCAACGGGAACTTGTGGTCATTTCGCCGGATTTTAAGGTCCTGGCGGCCAATGATTTTGCCAAGCAGAAATACGGTCAGGACATTGTAGGCCGCTTGTGTCATGAATTGGCCATAGGCCCGTGCAAAAGGCTTGATTCATGCCCGGTGTTCGGCCGGGTATGTCAGAATAGGGAAATGGAAGGGAGCAACGCAGGACTTGACCTGGAAGATGGGGGGATGTGTTATGGCTTGTTCACAGACGGGCACATGGAAGGTGTGGTCCGTTTGGACTTTGATCCCCCGAAGATGGTGCGCTTAGAGCGTAAGCTGACCCGGTCCAACGCCTTTTTTCACAACCTGATCATGAGTTCTGTGGATGCGGTAATTGCTGCAGACTTAACTGGAGCCATCCTTATTTTCAATGACGCAGCGTCTGAGATCCTGGGCTATTCCCGGGAAGAGGCATTACGGAGCCTTGATATCCGGGATATATATCCCGGAGATGGGGCCAGGGAGGTCATGCGCATGCTGCGCAGTGAGGAGCTGGGCGGCCGGGGCAAACTCAAGGCCTGGCAGGTTACTGTCGTGGCCAAGGATGGGTCGACCATTCCGATCAGCCTGGATGCCTCCATTATCTACGAAAACGGGCAAGAAGTAGCCACCATCGGTTTTTTTCATGACCTGCGGGAAACCATCAGGATGGAGCAGGAGTTAGAAGAGACCCGGCTGCAGCTCTTTCAATCCTCGAAAATGGCCGCTCTGGGGAAGCTGGCTGCAGGGGTAGCCCATCAGATCAACAATCCCTTGGGCGGCATCAGTCTCTTCGCCCAACTCATACTTGAGGAATATGAACTCGATGAGGGGGCCAAGAAAGATCTGCATCGGATCATTGACGATGCCCAGCGCTGCCGGGACACGGTCAAGGAGCTGTTGGAGTTCGCCCGCCAATCCACGTACAAGACCAAGCTGCAGGATATCAACAAGGCCATAGGCCGGACTCTGTTCCTCCTGGAAAAACATGCCATTTTTCAAAACATCCGTATTGAGCGCCATTTTGATCCTGATTTGCCTTTTGTCCCCTGCGATCTGCAACAGATGAGCCATGTATTCATGAATATCATTTTAAACGCGGCTGAAGCCATGGAGGGAGACGGAACACTGACCGTAAGGACGTCCAGGCTGGGGGAGGAAAAGGTCCTGATGACTTTCACCGATACCGGGCCGGGGATCCCGGATGATATTTTGCGAAATATCTTTGATCCTTTTTTTACCACCAAGGAGGAAGGAAAAGGTACCGGACTGGGACTTTCAGTGGCCTACCGCATCGTGAGTAACCACGGCGGGGTCCTGGGAGCCAAAAACGAAGCGCAACGAGGGGCCACGTTTTGGATAGAGCTGCCTTTGCAGGCCCAGTCCGAGGAGGCGGATGATGAGCAAGAATAACTGGCAGCCCAAGGTCATGGTGGTGGATGATGAAGAGAGCATCCGTCTGGCTGTGGAGCGCATTCTGACCAGGATCAACTGTGATGTGCGCCTGGCTGCCAATGGCCAGCAGTGTCTGGACCTCCTAGAGCAGGAAGGAGCGGACATCGTCCTCTTAGACCTCAAAATGCCGGGCATGGACGGCATGGAGGTCCATCAGCGTATCCGGGAAAAAGATGACTCCATTCTGGTCATCATCATTACCGGATATGCGACCATTGAAACCGCGATCGAGGCCATGAAGCAGGGGGCCTACGATTTCATTCCCAAGCCTTTTGAAGCTGATCAACTCCGATTGGTCATCAAACGGGCTCTGGATAGACTCCATCTGACCCGGGAGACACAGCGTCTGGAAGAGGAGCGGCGTCGTACTCTCTTTGACCTGGCCACAGAAAAGAGCCGGACCAGAACGATTGTTGAGGCTATGCCCAACGGGGTGATGGTCACCAACAGTCAAGGGCAGGTGGTGCTCATGAACCAGGCTGTCCGGGAACAATTGGACTTAGCCCCTGACTGCCAGATAGGGCAGACCGTAGACGCTTATATCCCGGATCAGGATCTGTGCTCTTTTGTCAGCAATGTCGGACAAACTG
Source organism: Desulfovermiculus sp. (assembly GCA_046538645.1). Taxonomy (GTDB): domain Bacteria; phylum Desulfobacterota; class Desulfovibrionia; order Desulfovibrionales; family Desulfothermaceae; genus Desulfovermiculus. The sequence goes on along the minus strand of JBKHIL010000105.1, from coordinate 841 downwards.
ACGATGCCGGCCAGATCTCGACCTGTGAGCTTAAGATGGGGGGTGAAGTCACCCTGCTGGTCAATGCCAGACCTATTCGAGGGGAAGATGGCCAACATCTCGGATCAGTTGTTGCCTTTGTCGATATTTCGGCTATCAGGAGGCTCGATCGGTTAAAATCGGAGTTTGTGGCCAAGGTGTCCCATGAATTACGTTCGCCCTTATCCACAATTCATGAGCAGATGGCCATGGTCATCCAGGATCTTTTGGAACAGGAAGGTTTGATCCATGACCAGCGGATCCTGTCCAGAGTCCAGGAGCGGACCAAGGGACTCATCAATCTGGTCGAAGATCTCCTGGACCTGTCCCGGCTTGAGGCCGGGGCAGCCTATCAGGAGGTGCAGGATGTGCACGTTGAAGAGGTCCTCCCCCAACTGGTCGACTACCTGCGGGACCAGGCCAAGGAGAAATCGCAGGAGCTGAACCTGAGCATGCCCCAGGGACAGCTGGCCCCGGTACGGGCTGATCCCAAGGCCCTGGAGTCGGTATTTAACAATGTCATTTCCAATGCCCTGAAATATACCCCGGAGCAGGGTCAGGTGGACGTTTCCCTGGACGTCGAGCAGCCGGGCTGGTTGATCCTGCGGGTTACAGATACCGGATACGGGATTGACGAAAGCGAACAGTCCAGGATTTTCGAACGCTTCTACCGGGTCAAGAATGAAAAGACCAGATACATAACCGGCAGCGGTTTGGGACTGCCAATTGTCAAAGGAATCTTGGACGACCTGGGCGGATCGATCACTGTGTACAGCAAAAAAGGCGAGGGAAGCACCTTTGTGATCACCATGCCCACTGAAGA
>JBKHIL010000104.1:0-6400 GCA_046538645.1 Desulfovermiculus sp. | reverse complement strand
CCTTACGTACGGCTGCATATTCCGGGGGACAGGCGGCCATGCATTCACCGCACTTGACACACAAAGTGAGATCAATGCCTTTTTTCCGGTTTTTCGTGGTGAAGACGGCCTCGGTCGGACAATGGGTAACACAGGCGTCACATCCTCGCTCGCAGGCCTGAAGATCGATATAATAGGCAATCAGCGGCCTGCACATCAGGGCTGAACAGCGCCTTTCCTGGACATGGGCCGCATACTCTTCTCGAAAATAGGCCAGGGAGGTCAAAACGGGACTCGGGGCCGTCCGGCCCAACCCGCAGAGCGACCCCTTACCCACCATCCGCCCAATCCTTTCCAAATCCTCCAAGTCTCTCTCCCGGCCCTCACCTTTGGTGATCCGCTGGAGAATATCCAGGAGGTGTCTGGTCCCGATCCGGCAAAAGGTGCATTTTCCGCAGGACTCCTTCTGAGTAAAATCCAGGAAATACCTGGCCACATTAACCATACACGTACGTTCGTCCATGACCACCAGACCTCCAGAACCCATCATAGCTCCGACCTCTTGAAGGGTGTCGAAGTCAATGGGGGTGTCCAGATACTCTTCCGGCAGGCATCCTCCCGAGGGGCCACCGATCTGAACAGCCTTGAATTTCCTGTGTCTGGGAATTCCCCCGCAAATATCAAAAATGAGCTCTCGGAGCGTAACTCCCATGGGTACCTCCACCAGGCCCGGATGAAGAACGTCGCCGACCACGGAAAATACGGCGGTCCCCGGACTTGACGCGGTACCTGTCTCTTTGAACCATTCCCAGCCATGCTCCACGATCAAAGGCACAGTGGCCAGGGTTTTGACGTTGTTGATGACCGTTGGTTCTGCAAACAATCCCTCCTGGGCAGGATATGGAGGGCGATGTACAGGCGTGCCCCGAAAACCTTCTGCAGAACGAATAAGGGCCGTTTCTTCCCCGCAGACGAAAGCCCCCGAACCCTGAAAGATCTCAACATCAATGTGAGCCGGACTTCCCAGGATTTCCCGGCCCAGAAGGCCAAGCTCCCGAGCCTGCTCCAGGGCCAGGGACAACCTTCTGACCGCCAGGGGATACTCGGCCCGGACATATATGATTCCCTGTTGGGCCCCAACTGCCAGAGCACAAATGATCAACCCCTCAAGAACCTGATGGGGATTACTTTCCAGAATAGTCCTGTCCATGTAGGCCCCGGGATCACCTTCATCTGCGTTGCAGATCACCCAGGCAGGTTCTAAGTGTCCGGCAGCCAACTCCCACTTCTTCCCAGTGGGGAACCCGGCCCCTCCACGGCCTCTTAAGCCTGAGGCCCGGACCTGGTCGATGATCTCAGCCTGAGACATACCCAAAGCTTTAACCAGCGCATTGTAGCCGCCCTGGGCAATATATTCCCAGATATCTGTAGGATCGATGTGTCCGCACTTGTCCATGATCAGCCTCTTTTCCCGGCTGAACCGGGAGAAGAGCATCACCGAGGGGAGAAGTTCATTTTCCTCCAAGGTCCCATAAACGTGCTCCAGACAGGGATCATTATCGGCCAGATAGTGCTGGACCAGCATGCCGGCCTTCCCCGGGTTTACTTCCTGATACATTATGGGGGGCAAACCAGAACCCGGGTGGTCAATGATGACCAGAGGCTCTGCATAGCAATGACCAAGACAGCCCACCTTGTGGATTCTGGCCTGAATAGAGTGCTTGTCCAAAGCCTGCTCAAAGGCCTCTATGGTTTCCCGGGCTCCGGCGGCCAGGCCGCAGGTTGCCATCCCGATGTGAATCACCGGCTTTTCAATCTCGGTCAGGGCCTTCCAACGCTGGTCGGCCTGCTCCTTAAGTTTTGTATACCTCAGGTCAACTGCAGTGCTGGCCATCTTTTTGCCGGTCCTGTATCTGCTCATTGGTTTCTATTTTGGTAAACATCCCCTCTATTTTGCTGGGGGCCATGTATCCGTAAACCTCATTTCCGACAATGGCCACCGGAGCCAGGGCACAGCAGCCTACACAGGCCACCCTATCCAGGCTGAATTCCCTGTCTTGGGTCGTTTGACCTTCCTCAATACCCAGTTTGCGCTCAAAATTTTCCAAAATAATGTCTCCGCCACGGACATGGCAGGCCGTACCCATACAGACTTTGATATCATGCTTTCCTGGGGGATTGAACCTGAATTGATTGTAGAAGGAAGCCACTCCAAAGACCTGGGACCTGGAAAGCCTTAAGTGTTCAGCCAAAAGACCGATGGCCTCTTTGGGGATGTAGCCAAGCCTGACCTGGACCACCTGCAGCAAGGGAATCAGATCCCGGCGTCTGTACGCGCCCTCCTCAAGCAAGGAAGCCATCTTTTCCAACGCTTCAGCCTCTTTTTTTTCCAGCTCTTGAGCCATAGGTCACTTCCATAGCTGAATTCATTTATGAAAACTTATAAATGGCTAATCATTTTGCTGCACCCGGAACTACTGGCTGTAACAATCTGTCGGGTCAATTGACTTCCCCAGCTATGAAACCTAAGATAAAATTGTATCATCACCTTACGCCCAGGCTGGATGATCCCCACCTTGCATGAGGTTTGCCATGCATCTCAAGCAGTCTGATTTGTTCAATGGTATAAGTCCGGAGTTCATCAAACATGTACGGTTCACTGCTCAAGGATTTTTTTATGGCAGCAACCTTTGCATAAGGCACTAGCTGTTTCTGAGGCTGCGAAGCTTCGCCAGCAAGTCGTCGCGCTCCTCTTCCAAGCGCTCCAACTCCATAATCTGTTCCGGCTTAACCGAATGGGGTGGTATGCGCTTTTTCTGTTCCTCTATTTTTTCCTCCAGCTCCCGGAGCTGTTCTGTAAGCTCCCTGTAGCGATCGGCCATATTCAGCTTCCTCCTGTTGATCCATAAGCTATACCTTTTTTTCTCCTGCGGCAATTGGTTATCAGTTGCGCATGGTTCGCTTTTGTTTGGGAAATGACAGCTTTTGACTCTTTTCGCCACATGACATACCATCTGTTTGCAAATTGCTTTCCCTTACCTGACACTGTTGGGCCTGTCCCCCTGCAAGCCGGTTTTGACGCCATGCATACAATACCCGCAGAGACCTGCCGAACCGAAGAGACAATCAAGAGAAGCAGATTTATTGCCACAGTTGCCCATGCTCCGAGTGAAGAAGACGCAAAGAGGTTTATTGCCCGCATTCAAAATGAGTTTCCAGATGCAACGCATCATTGCTGGGCCTTTGTCGCGGGGACTCCAGGCGATACCGCCCGAATCGGGATGAGCGATGGCGGAGAGCCGCATGGAACAGCCGGAAAACCAATCCTGACAGTCCTGTTGTATTCTGGAATTGGAGAAGTGGTTGCAGTTGTAACCCGGTTTTTCGGGGGGACCAAACTAGGAACAGGAGGGCTGGTCCGGGCATATTCCGGTGCTGTCAAAAACACCCTGGAAAAGTTGGCTGTGAAAGAAAAAAGGGAATATCTGCCTTTGACGATTTTGTGTGATTATTCAAAAGTCCCTTTTGTGAAGCAGATGATTGCCTCCTTTGATGCGGAGATTATGCACGAAGAATATACGGCGGATGTTTCATTTCAGATTTTAATATATCAAAACGAAGAAGGGAACTTTATCCAGGATTTGAAAGATCTGACCGGGGGAGAGGTGGTTATCCATCGTTCCTGAATGGATATTGCCACTCAAGTGCATTTCCGAATTTTTTATGCCTGAGACTTCTGGACAAGGACTTTTACTCTGAAGTTTCTCCTGGACTGCAGCCATGATCTCTGAGTACGCCAATCCCTTTCTTTGTCTGGTCAAGAGATACGGTCTTTCTGTCTTGTATTGCTTTCTTTTGCTCTGCTTCTTCCTGCTGTTTATAAAATGGGGCCTGAAAAGCCTGCTTGGAGTCCTGGCCGCACTGTACGGCCTGCTCCTTTTCCTGGCCATTATAGGCCAAAAAACCCTCATCTTTTGCCCTGCCCGCGAGATTGAAGCCACGCCTGCGGATGTACACCTTTCCTATGAACAGGTGCAGCTGCACACCTCGGACGGGGAAACTCTGCAGGCCTGGTTCGTTCCTGGAAACCAAAATCGACCTGTGGTCCTTTTTTGCCACGGCAATAACAGCAATATCTCGTCTCCAAGTCACTTGAAATTCCTGGAACTCATGCATTTTCTGAGCTTTTCAGCCGTCATCTTCGACTACCGGGGCTTTGGCCGGAGCTCAGGATCACCGGACGAAACAGGAAGTTACCTGGACGGGGAGGCGGTCTGGAACCACCTGGTCCACTCCAGAGGATACACCGGCCGGGACATCATCATCTGGGGCAAATCACTGGGTGGCGGCATTGCCGCCTATCTGGCCAGTCAGCATCAGGACTGCCGGGCCCTGGTCCTGGAAGCCACCTTCACCTCGGTTCCTGATGTGGCCCGGAGAATGTTCCCTTTTCTGCCGGTCAAATGGATTATCAGGCATGAGTATCCGGTCCACAGGCATGTCTCGAGGGTCGACTCTCCGGTTCTGGTCATGCACAGCCCAAAGGATGAAACCATACCCTATCGACTGGGTCGAAGAGTCTTTGAGGCCGCCACAGAGCCCAAAACATTTGTACAGCTCAGCGGCGGTCATGTGTGGGGATTTTGGACTTCAAAAGAGGCTGTTGTCCAGGCCATACAGGAGAATTTGCTCAACCGGCGGGAGAGAAAGTCTTGATATTTTTGGCTCGCTAGGGAGCAAAAAATATTTCATACGAGGATGACCGGGTGTGCGTTGTAGAGATCTCAGCGCCGGAAGATGCTGATCAGCACACTCAAGATGATGCTGACCACAATCATGGAGGTAATGGGAATAAAGACCCTGGTCCGCCCGGACTCGATGCGGATATCGCCCGGCAGTTTGCCGAACCAGTTCAGCAGCCAGGGGGCAAAATGCAGGATCGCCCCCAGGACGACCAGAATTACGCCGGCCAGGATCAAGATTCTGCTCATGGATTCCTCATCTCCGGATGCTTTGTAACCTTAAGAAAAGAAGCAAAACGCGGCTTGTCATGACGGGTCCAGCCGTGGTGCTTAAATCTGACCCAAGAGCCAATCTCCGGAGGATTCTGTCTCTGCTCATGGGTAAAACCGGTTCCCAATTTGAACGTTTCGCCGTTTTTCAGGTCGATTGTTAAGCTGCCCATCATGTCCTTGTACTTTCCCTTTCCGGGATTGATCCCGATGACAATGCCCTCCAGTTCTGCAAAGCTCTTGACCTTCAAGACATGAGCACTTGTGCAGCCTGAATAGGATCTTTGCGGGTCTTTGACAATCACCCCTTCGCCCTTCTGGGCTTCAACTGTATCCAGAAAACGCTGCAAATGCTTATGTCCTCAACAGGTTGTTTGGGGAATAATCCGAACATGTGCGCAATTGCGATCCCCAAACCAGTCTTTGGCCTTCTGAAGACGAGCCGAAAAGCCTCCTGGGGCGTGAGGGACCTCGAATATATTATAGGTTATTCTTTTCCAATTCGAAGATGGCTTTGTATCCAGCACAGTCTCTTGGACCACATGAAAATTTCCCCGCCCGGCCCACAGCTCTCCATCCAGCGCAAAATCCGGGAAATTATGAGTAAACCAGCCTGGGGCGTGTATGGTCCGGCCCGAACGGGTCAAGAGATTTTCTCCATCCCAGTGCCCCCTGATTCCATCCAGCTTTTCACTCATATACCAGCCGGAGATGTCCTCATTTCCGGTATAATTTTCATATTGCTGAAGTTCCAGGCTGTCAGCCAGTCCGGTTGCTGGACCTGCATAAAATACAGCCAGGAGAATAACGATCAAGAATATGTTCCTGTTCCGGTGGGCCATCATCCTGATCCCTGTTCATGTTGAATTCGTGCCAATCCTGCATGCCAGTATCTTCGTGGTTGGATTGACAGGGAAACGCCTTCATCTTACCATGATTCTATCGATAGCAAAAAAGGAGAATATGAATGGAAACCACGATTTCAAGTAAATACCAGGTCGTCATTCCAAAAGCTTTGCGGGAACGCCTTCATCTGCGTCCCCAGCAAAAGCTGACAGTTTTAGAAAAAGACGGCATGCTTATCCTCGTGCCTCAGGTAAACATAAAAACTCTCCGAGGCATAGCGCGAGGGGCAAATATAGCTGATTACAGGGACAAAAAGGATCGATACTGATGCGGATTTTAAAGGACTACCTCTTGTCCAATGGATGGGCAATCCTTCTGGCAGATAGGGGATGGATGTCATCTTGACGTCCGCCCCTATCCCCACCCGGCCCTTAATTGCTGTATCAATTCATAAATGGGTGCGAAAAGCCTGACTCCGCGGATTTCCTCAGCATTACGGATCTGCTTTTGAGATAAGACCCAGTCTGCAGACCCGTCACCCCAGCTCATGCACCTGCCCCAGA
>JBKHIL010000103.1:0-6405 GCA_046538645.1 Desulfovermiculus sp. | reverse complement strand
ATTGTATACACCATTTAGGATCCTCGTGCTGGGTCTTAAAAAATGGATCAAACCAACGGAAAACAGTTTATGGAAAAGATTGAAACGATGGCCAATATACCCATAGTTATTGAGCATACAGGCCGGGGAGAACGGGCCTATGACATATATTCCCGCCTGTTGCGAGACAGGATTATTCTTTTGGGCACGCCTATTGACGACTATGTTGCCAATCTGTTGTGTGCTCAATTATTATTTTTAGAATCCGAGGACCCGGAAAAAGAAATTAACTTTTATATCAACAGCCCGGGTGGATCAGTGACCGCAGGCCTGGCTGTCTATGATACCATGCAATATATCTCTGCCCCGGTGGCTACCCTGTGTCTGGGGCAGGCTGCAAGCATGGCCGCAGTCCTTCTGGCTGCTGGTTCAGAGGGTATGCGTTATGCTCTCCCGCACAGCCGTATTCTCCTGCACCAGCCCATGGGCGGCTTTCAGGGCCAGGCCTCGGATATTGACATTCAGGCCAGAGAAATTATTCGTTTAAAAGGGACATTAAATGAGATTTTGTCCGCGCATACCGGACAAGAGTTGAGTAAGGTGGAACAGGATACAGATCGCGACTACTTCATGGGGGCAAACGAAGCCAGAGATTACGGAGTCATTGATCAGATGCTCGCTTCCCGGAAGGAGGCCAGCAGCAGCTAAGAAAATCAATCAAATCCTTAAGGACAGGTGAAGGACATTTGTCAGCCCTTAAGATTTCAGGTAATATCAGGTAGGTATATGAATCAAGACAAAGAAAAGTCCACAGAGCTTTGCTGTACTTTTTGCGGCAAAAGTCAGGATGCAGTGCAAAGACTCATTGCCGGTCCAGATGTGTACATTTGCGACGAATGCGTAGCCTTGTGCAATGACATCCTGACCCAGGACAAAATCAGTGAGGAGACGAGTGAAGGACGTTTGCTGCCTCCCAGTGAACTCAAGAGCTCGCTGGATGACTATATAGTTGGTCAGGAACAGGCCAAAAGAGTTTTATCTGTGGCTGTGTATAACCATTACAAACGGGTACACTACCATGACCGTTCATCCAAAGACGTGCAGCTGGATAAGAGCAATATTTTGCTCATCGGTCCGACTGGGACGGGCAAGACTCTTATGGCTCAGACCCTGGCCCGGGTTTTACAGGTCCCTTTTGCCCTGGCAGACGCTACAACCCTGACTGAAGCCGGGTATGTTGGAGAGGATGTCGAAAATATTCTGGTCCAGCTCCTGCAAAATGCTGATTATGATCTAGAAGCGGCATCCAAAGGCATTGTGTACATCGATGAGATAGACAAGATATCGCGCAAGGCAGACAGCGCATCAATCACCCGGGATGTTTCCGGAGAAGGTGTACAGCAGGCCCTGTTGAAGATCATAGAGGGCACCGAAGCCAACATTCCGCCCAAAGGAGGCCGCAAGCATCCGCAGCAGGAATATATACGGCTGGATACCTCCAATATCTTGTTTATAATGGGAGGGGCCTTCGTTGGGCTTGATACCATCATCAAGCAGCGGACCCAGGGAAGTGCCATGGGTTTTGGAGCTGAGGTCAGCTCCAAAAAGGAAAGTGATCTCGGGCAACTATTACGCCTTAACCAACCTCAGGACCTCATCAAGTACGGTCTTATTCCTGAGTTTGTGGGCCGTATCCCGGTGGTTACAGCTCTTGATGAACTTAATGAAGATGATCTGGTCCATATTTTATCCGAGCCGAAGAATGCCTTGGTCAAACAATATCAAAAGCTCTTTGAGCTCGACAATGTCAATTTGCGCTTTACGCACAATGCGCTCAAGGCCATCGCCCATGAGGCAATGGAGCGCAAGACCGGGGCCAGAGGGCTGCGGAGCGTGATGGAGTCAATTATGCTGGATATCATGTATAAGTTGCCATCAATGCACTCAGTCCAGGAATGTGTCATCAATCGGGCTGTGGTGGAAGACGGCAAAGACCCGCTTATATTCTATCAACAGGAAGCAAAGAGCGCGTGAGCACTCCATTGGATTTTGGGAGCCGCCTGTGGCCTCAGGCGGCTTCAGCACGCACAGGCGTCGATCCACAATCACCCATCCCCGGTTGATACCTCTCTATTCGTGTCCCACTCTGCAGAGATTTTAAAATTTATGGCAGCCCTTCAAGCCCGGTCACATTGGGGTGCAAGGCAGATCAGCATATAGAGCCCTGCAGGGGTTGCCATGTCACCTGAACGTATATCCGAAAAGATACTGGTGGAGGAACCATGAGTGAATATGCATATTATATAACAGGTCAGGATACAGGACTGATTGACCTTCCTTTGATGACCCTGCGCGATGTGGTCATGTTTCCAAGAGCCATCATTCCTTTGTATGTAGGCCGGGAGGCATCGATCAAGGCAGTGGAAAAGGCTTTGGCTGAATATGACAAGAAGATTTTCCTGGTCACTCAGCGCAATCCGGAAGACGAAAAGCCGCAACAGGAGGATTTGTTTGATGTCGGTGTGGTCTGCAAGATACTGCAGCTTCTGCGTCTGCCGGACGGAACAATCAAGGTCCTGTTTGAAGGCCGGGATCGAGCCACATGGGAAGGTGAAGATCCCCTTTTTGACGAGAGCGGTGACTTTCCCATTGTTTCTGCGCGGGTAATGGAAGAGGAAATCGCCACCGGGGCTGAAGTGGACACTTTGGTCAGCATGGTTCATGAAGCGGTGAATACCTTTGGAAAAAAGAACAAAAATCTGTCCAAAGAGACCATCAAGGCCATCACCGGGATTCATGATCCAGGTCATCTTGCGGACATGATCATTCCCCACCTCAAGGTGGATTTCAGTCAGAAACAGGAAGCCCTGGAACAACTCAACCCCTATTCCCGCTTAGAGCTTGTTTACGGACTGCTGCTGTCTCAGATTGAACATTCCGAAGTGGAAGAAAAGATTAATGAGCGGGTCAAGGAGCAAATCGAGCAAAACCAAAAGCAGTACTATTTAAATGAACAGCTCAAGGCCATTCATAAGGAAATGGGTGTGGAGCAGGAAGCTGGTGCTGAATTGGATGAGCTTCTGGAACAGCTCGAAGCCAAAGAAATGCCGGACGAGGCCCGGGAAAAAGCCAGGCGCGAAATCCAGAAACTCAAGCATATTCCGCCCTCTTCAGCTGAATATACCGTGATCCGCAATTATGTGGACTGCATATTGGATCTGCCCTGGAATCTGACCAAGAAAACTGATTTGGATATTGATGAGGCCACCAAGATCCTGGATGAGGACCATTTTGGTCTGGAAAAGCCCAAAGAGCGTATCCTGGAGTTTCTGGCAGTGCAGAAGCTGGTGGATAAGATCTCCGGCCAGATCCTCTGTTTTGTAGGACCTCCGGGGGTCGGAAAGACATCCCTGGCCAAATCCATCGCCCGGGCCATGGACAAGGAGTTCGTCCGCCTTTCACTGGGCGGAGTCCGGGACGAGGCTGAGATCCGGGGACATCGCCGCACCTATGTGGGAGCGCTGCCCGGGAAGATCATCCAGGCCTTAAAGCGCAAGGAATACAATAATCCGGTCATGTGCCTGGATGAAGTAGACAAGATGAGTACTGATTTCCGGGGTGATCCCTCTTCCGCCCTTCTTGAGGTCCTGGATCCGGAACAGAACTATGCCTTCAGCGATCACTATCTGGACTTGGACTATGACCTGTCCAATGTCTTTTTCATCACCACGGCCAATACTCTGCAGACCATACCCTGGGCATTGCGGGACAGAATGGAAATTATTCAGATACCTGGATATCTGGAAACTGAAAAGATGCAGATCGCCAAATCCTTTCTGCTGCCCAAGCAGATCGCCAAGCACGGATTGCAGGACGACCAGGTTCATATTTCGGACCGGGCCGTCCAGGAAGTGATTCGCCATTATACAAGGGAGTCAGGGGTCCGCAACCTGGAGCGGGAGCTGGCCTCTATCTGCCGCAAGCTGGCCAAGAGGGTGGTGCAGGAGAAGAAGACAAATCAAACCGTCCAGGTGAACAAGAAATCGGTGGGCAACCTGCTGGGCGTACCCCGGTACCGCCACGGTGAACGTGAGGAAAAGGCCCTGGTTGGGCTGAGCACCGGCCTGGCCTGGACTGAGATGGGCGGTGAGCTGCTGATGATAGAGGTGGCCCTGATGTCCGGGACCGGAAAGATCGAGGTCACCGGCAAGATCGGAGATGTGATGCAGGAATCGGCCAAGGCCGCCCTGAGCTATGTCCGGTCCAGAACGGAGCTCTTCGGACTCAAGTCTGAGTTTTACAAAGAAGTGGACATCCATATTCACATCCCGGAAGGAGCCACGCCCAAGGATGGGCCCTCGGCCGGGATCACCATGGGCACGGCCCTTGTTTCCGCTCTCTTGAACATGCCGGTGAATAACGATCTGGCCATGACCGGGGAGATTACCCTCCGCGGCCGGGTCCTGCCTATCGGCGGACTCAGGGAAAAGCTGCTGGCTGCCCACAGGGGACTCATATCCAGGGTGATCATTCCCAAGGACAACAGCAAGGATCTCAAGGAAGTCCCCCAGGCCATTCTTAAGGACCTGGAGGTCATGGAAGTGGAGCATATGGATGAGGTATTGCCCTTGGCCCTGGTCAACGTGCAGTCAGAAGAAATATTCTGCGGTCAGCCCAAGGACATGTCCCTGGTCCAAAGCCTGCGCCAGGAACAAAACAGGCCGCAGGCCCACTAAATAAAAAAAAGCCCCCGCTCGGGGGCTTTCTTTATCTTGGCACCCCTTGCACAATTCTTTTTTGCCCGCTTTGGGGCAAAAAAGAATTCAGATTTGCCGGAGGCAAAGCTCGTATGAGACAAGATTTTAACCTGAAGAGGGCCTGCTCAGGCTTTTCCGGGTAGGGCTGGCCCTCTCCGAGGCCCAGCCTCTTTGATCAACACACTTCCGGCCCTCGGAGAGGCCCGGGCTACCGAGGCCCAGCTCTTTTCATACCCTGTTTTTTCTTGATCAAACTGGGCGTCTGCAGCCAGCGGTGGCGCTGAACAGTGAACACTCATATCCCCTCTGATTTTTTTACTCCCGCAAACACCCCCTGTATTTCCCGATGCAGCTCGGCGAAGGTTCCCGCAGCAATGGCTGTTCGCGCCCGGCGCATCAGGTTGAGATAATAGGCCAGGTTGTGGATGGTGTTTAAGCGGTAGGCCAGAAGCTCTCTGGCCGTGTACAGGTGGCGGAGATAGGCCCGGGAAAAGGTCCGGCAGGTATAGCACTCGCAGGCCGGGTCAAGAGCGGATTCATCTGCTCTGAATTCCTGCCGCTTGATGTTGATTTTGCCCTGGCTGGTATACAGGGTCCCGTTCCTGGCGTTGCGGGTGGGCAGGACGCAGTCGAACATATCCACCCCATGGGAGATCCCATCCACCAGGTCCACAGGGGTGCCAACGCCCATGAGATAGCGTGGTCTGTGTCCCGGGAGCAAAGGAACTGTGTGGGCCAAAATGTCCAGCATGACCTCCTTTGGCTCTCCGACGCTTAAGCCCCCGACAGCAAAACCGGAAAACGGAAGGGCGGTGATCTCTTGCGCCGAGCGGGTACGGAGGTCTGGGAAGAACCCTCCCTGAACAATGCCAAACAGGAGCTGTGTGCCGCTGTCCGGCGGACAGGCCTTAAGACAGCGGCGGGCCCAGTCAGTGGTCAGGCTGACCGAGTCGCGGGTATAGGTCCAGTCTGCAGCGTAGGATACGCACTCGTCCAAAACCATCATAATGTCCGATCCCAGATTGACCTGGATATCGATGACTTTTTCCGGGGTAAACCAGTGTTTGGAGCCATCAATATGGGACCGAAACTCCACTCCCTCGGAACTCAGCTTGCGCAGTGCAGACAAGCTGAAGACCTGGTATCCGCCGCTGTCTGTCAGGATGGGGCGGTTCCAGCTGGAAAATCTGTGCAGCTTGCCCATCTGGGCCACGAGCTCATGGCCTGGCCGCAGGTACAAGTGATAGGTGTTGCCCAGGATGATCTCGGCCCCGATATCAATGAGATCCTGAGGGCTTAAGCTCTTCACGCTGGCCTGGGTCCCAACGGGCATGAAGGCCGGTGTCTGAATCGGACCGTGGGCAGTCAAGAGCTCTCCCCGTCTGGCCTGCCCGTCGGTATGTGTGATCTGAAATTGGCCTGGGTTCATGATAAGTAATTTATTTGCTCCAAAGGAGGCAAAAGAAGATAAATTTGCCGGATTGATCAACCTGCTTTGGATTCCCGCCTAAGCGGGAATGACGGACAAAGCAGTATTTTCTTTCATAAGAGTCCCGCCTATGACGGGTTCAGGTTTTATACGGAACAGCAGTAAATTTCATAATACACTGAAACCTCGTATGAAACAAGATACTCACTCAATCCGTGCAGCATAGAGATCCTTCGTTCG
>JBKHIL010000102.1:0-6451 GCA_046538645.1 Desulfovermiculus sp. | reverse complement strand
CACTCCGGCTGCTGCGGCATCTGGGTTTCCGGACCGGACGAAGACTGGGTCCCTGAGGACTACAAGATCAAGGCTGACAACGGCAAGGTCTACAACCGCATGACCACAGTCAACGGCCTGTTCACCTGCGCCGACGGCGTAGGCGCTTCCGGCCACAAGTTCTCCTCCGGTTCTCATGCCGAGGGACGTATGGCCGCCAAGCAGCTCATCCGCTGGTGCGTGGACCACAAGGACTACAAGCCGGCCCTGAAGCAGAGCGCTGAAGAGCTGAAGAAAGAAATCTATCAGCCCTGGTACACCTTCCTGGAAGCCAAGGACGAGTCCACGGATCCGACCGTGAACCCCAACTATATCACTCCCAGAAACTTCATGATGCGGCTTATCAAGCATACGGACGAGTACGGGGGTGGCTGCGCCACTATGTACAATACCTCCGAGGCTATGCTGCAGACCGGCTTCCAGCTCCTGGATATGCTGGAAGAAGACTCCCGGAAACTGGGCGCCCGCGACCTGCACGAACTCCTGCGCTGCTGGGAACAGTTCCACCGCCTGTGGACCGTCCGCCTGCATATGCAGCACATTGAGTTCCGGAAGGAAAGCCGCTATCCTGGTTTCTACTACCGGACCGACTACATGGGCATTGACGACTCCAAGTGGAAATGCTTCGTCAATTCCAAGTACGATCCGGACAAGGGCGAGATGAACCTGTTCAAGCGCCCCTACATCCAGGTCATTCCTGATCCCATGAGCCCGTAGTTGCATAAACTACAAGACCGCAGGCGCTGGACGCCTGCGGTCTTTTTGGGTATGAAAATGGTCTGAGTTCAAGCAGGAATGTGTCCTGTTTTGCCTCAGGCCGTTTTCGTTGCTGAGCGCGGGCTTTGATTGGGTACAGACCATCGATTCACCGCCATATTGCAACCCTCCATCACGCAAGGGACCGCACTGAAGTAGGTGTGGAACTTTTTGTCATATATTTCTTTCGTTCCAAAATTGATACGAGTCTCAAGCTGTTAGATTGAGGGAGGAACCACATGTCACAAAGCATACTCGTCATTGGGGGGGGCTTTAGCGGGATCACAGCCGCCCTGGAAGCCGCCGAGGTCGGCCATGAGGTCTATCTCGTGGAAAAGAGTCCATATCTCGGGGGCAGGGTGATGCAGCTCAACAAGTATTTCCCCAAGCTCTGCCCGCCTTCATGCGGCTTGGAAATCCAGTTTCAACGCATCAAGAAAAATCCCAAGGTGAAGTGCCTGACTCTGGCTGAAGTCGTCTCGGTCAGCGGCCGCTCCGGGAATTTCGAGGTCTCAGTCCGCATCAAGCCCAGATACACCGCTCCAAGCAGTGCCAATCTCCAGGCCCTGGCCGAAAGCCTGAGTCAGAACGTGAGCGATGATTTCGAGTTTGGCTTGAGCACGCGCAAGGCCTTATACATGGACGTGCCCTTTGCTTTTCCTCAGCGTTATGTACTCGATGCTGAGCATACTGACGACGAAGACCGCAAAAAATTGTCCCAGAACGAGTTCATTGATCTCAATGACCAGGAAAAGAACATTACCTTGAATGTGGGCAGCATCATTGTCGCCACAGGCTGGAAACCCTATGATGTGACCAACTTGACCAATCTGGGGGCAGGTCAAATCCAAAACTGCATCAGCAACATGCAGATGGAACGCATGGCTGCACCATCAGGGCCTACCCAGGGTCGGATTTTGCGCCCCACCGATGGCCGCCCTCCGCACAGGATCGCCTTTGTTCAGTGCGCCGGCTCCCGGGATGAAAACCACCTTTCCTTTTGCTCCTACATCTGCTGCATGGCCTCCCTCAAGCAGGCAAAGTACCTGCGCGAGCAATACCCGGATGCTGAGGTGACCATATTCTATATTGATTTGCGCACTCCCGGCCGCTATGAAAATTTTGCTCAGGAGGTGGTGAACGACCCCCTGGTCAAAACAGTGAAAGGGAAAGTGGCTGAGATCGAAGAGGACATAAAAGACGGATCGGTCTGGGTCACGGCAGAAGATGCCTTAAGCGGCAATAAGATGCAGGAGCGTTTTGACCTGGTGGTTTTGGCCACTGGTATGCAGCCCAGCCTGGCCAGCCAGCCATTGCCCTTAAGTACGGAAATGGACGAAGAAGGCTTTGTTATAAGCGCTGAAAACAACGGCATCTTTGCTGCCGGGTGTGCTGCTGAACCGCTGGATGTGATGAAATCAGCCCAGTCAGCAACCAGCGCGGCGATGAAAGCCATTCAAACGGTGAGAGGGAGGTAACACATGGCCGAGAAAATCGGTGTCTACTTTGATAAGGCGAATATCGGTCCGCTCCTGGACTGTGAGGCCCTGGCGGAAAAGGTGAAAAACAAATGGGGCAATGCGGTCCCTGTAGTCAAGGTGGAGCCTATCCTGGCCAGTGAGGCGGGACACAAGACAATCAAATCCGATATCGACGCCGGGGAAATCGATGCGGTCTGTGTCTGCGGCTCCTCTCCCAGGGTCGATTTTGAATTCTTTGACTTTGGACCGTCCATCCTTGTGGATCGGGTCAACTTACGGGAACAGGTGGTCTGGGCCTATGAGAACCCTGACGGCTCCAAGCCCCAGGCTGGCGGCGATACCCCTGAACTGCTCATGGAGATGGCCGCAGATTATGTAAACATGGGGGTCATTAAGCTGCAAAAGACCGAGATCCCTGAGCCGGAAACTCTGGAGACCACCAAGACCATCCTGGTCCTGGGCGGGGGCTGGACCGGATTAAACGCTGCCCTGAGCTCGGCCCAGGCCGGTTACGATGTGATCCTGGTGGAAAAGGAAAAAGAGCTCGGTGGATATGCAGCCAAGATGTACAAGACCTTTCCCCTGTCGTCTCCTTTTACAAAGGCTCAGGACACAGGCATTGAATCCAGGATTGAAGCAGTCCAGAACCATGAGAAGATCAGGGTCTATACTGAGACCACCCTGGAAGAGCTGTCCGGACAGCCAGGACAGTACACCGCGAGCTTAAAAAGCGGAAAGAAAGAGGTCCAGGAACAGGTCGGATCCATGGTCGTGGCCACCGGGTGGGAACCTCAGGACACCAAGTACTTAAAACCGCTGGGTTACGGCGCAAGTCCCAATGTGGTCACCGCCATGGAGCTGGAAGAAATGGCCAAAAAAGGATCCATCACCCGGCCCAGCGATGGAAAAGCTCCACGCAACGTGGTGTTTGTTCTGGCCTTTAGCAAGCTTTTGCAGAATATTGCCGAGCAGGAGGAAGAGGAAAAGCGGCGACTGGAAGAGGAGAAGGCTGCCCAGGCCGAACAGGCTGAGGAAGAGCCGGTGATTGAAGAGGTCTTTGTCAAGACAGAAAGCTACAGGCATATGAACTATACCTCGGAAATCACCTCGCTCAACGCCTTAAAGCAGGCCGGATACATCCGGGAGTTTCTGCCCGAGTCTGCTGCCTACATCATTTATGAACATATGATGATTCCAGGGATCAATGAGCTCTATTACAAAGAAGCCCAAAACGATCCCGGGATCATGATGACCAAAGGGGAAGTAAGCTCCATTGAACCAGGGGCCAAAGACAATCTCCTGGTCCGGGCCGAGCACACCCTGCTCGGAGAGAAAATAGAAATCGAAGCCGATCTGGTGGTCGTCCCCACCGGTCTGGTCCCGACCACGGCTTTGGATCCGGTCATCCAGCTGGCGTACCGGCAAGGACAGGCCTTTCCGGACCTGGATCTCTTTGACGGCTTCGCCGACTCCAATTATATTTGCTTTCCCTATGAAACGCGGCGGACCGGCATCTATACCGCCGGCACCGTGCACCAGCCCATGACCCTGTCCAGATCCATGGTCGACGCCCAGGGAGCGGCTTTAAAGGCCATTCAGTGCCTGGAGTCGGTGAACAGGGGCATGGCTGTCCATCCCCGCTCCGGAGATCTGACCTATCCCAAGTTTAACTTCGTCCGCTGTACCCAGTGCAAACGGTGCACTGAAGAATGTCCCTTCGGGGCCCTGGACGACGATGAAAAAGGAACCCCCAAACCGAATACTGCCCGGTGCCGCCGCTGCGGGACATGTATGGGCGCATGTCCGGAACGGGTCATCTCCTTTGACAACTACAGCGTGGGCCAGATCGGATCCATGATCACCCAGGTCAAGGTTCCGGATGACATGGACAAAGGCGGTCCTCGCATTTTGGTCCTGGCCTGTGAGAACGACGCCTATCCGGCTCTGGATATGGCCGCCCAGCAGGGGCACACCTGGAGCCCATATGTGCGGATCATTCCGGTTCGCTGCCTGGGGTCGGTGAATACCATCTGGATCGCCGATGCCATGGCCAAAGGAAATGACGGCTGCCTGCTTTTGGGCTGCAGATACGGCGATGACTATCAATGCCACTTCATGAAGGGATCAGAGCTGTGCAACCGGCGGATGAAAAACATTGGTGAGACCCTGGACCGCCTGGGCGTTGAACTCGAACGTGTCCGGCAGGAGGAGGTGGCGATTGACGATTACCACCGGGTCCCCCAACTTATTGATTCCTTTGTGGACGAGATTTTTAAACTGGGCCCGAACCCATTTAAGGGATACTAGGAGGAGGATATATGTCCGAGGTGCTGCGCATCCAACCCAATATCGAGTTCGTGAAAGAACTCCAAGCTGCCGGCGGACAGGACCTGAAGAAGTGCTATCAGTGCGCCACATGCAGCGTGGTCTGCCCCCTATCGCCCATGGACAGCTCCTTCCCGCGCAAGGAAATGATCTGGGCGCAGTGGGGTCTCAAAGATAAACTCGTAAATGACATCGATATGTGGCTCTGCCACAAGTGCGGACAGTGCACGGAAATGTGCCCCCGCGGGGCCAAGCCCGGCGAGCTCATGGCCTCTATGCGCAATATGGCCTACCGCAATCTGGTCGGACCGTCATTTTTAGGAAAGTGGATGAGCTCGGCCCGGCACTTGCCCAAGCTCATCGCCATTCCGGCCATTATATACCTTATTGTCTGGATCATCACCGGCAGCATTCAGGGAAGCGCCTTTCCGGTCAATGAACAGGGCGAGATCGTCTTTGGGATGATCTTTCCCGGAGACTACACTATTGACCCAATCTTCGGGCTGGCCGCCCTTTTTGTTCTCTACAGCTTCTATACCGGGATCAAGAATCTGTTTACTGCCTTTGCTTCGCAGCCCAAGACCTTTGTGGTGGGCTATAAGCCGCCGCAAAACCTCCTGGTCAGCCTGTGGCAGGTGATCAAGGAAGAGGTGGTGACCCACAAGAAATGGAAGGACTGTGGTGATACTGAGTCAGACCAGGTCAAGTTCAAGGGGCACCTGGTTTTGTTCTACGCCTTCGTGGCCCTGTTCATTGTTACCAGCGTAGTGGCCGTGACCCACTGGGGCGGAAAAATTCTGCCCCTGCTGCATATGCCCTACCCCATGCCCTTATGGAATCCGGTCAAGATCCTGGGCAATGCAGGAGCCATTGCCATGGTCGTGGGCCTTATTTATCTCACCCGGCGCCGGCTGACAGATACCGAAAAGGACTCTTCATCTTTTTATGACTGGTATCTGATCGATGTCCTTTGGGTAGTAGCAATCAGCGGGATCTTAAGCCAAGTCTTCCGCTTACTCGGGGTGCCTGGACTGGCGTACCCTGTTTACTATATTCACCTCATCTCGGTCTTCATGCTCATAGCCTATCTGCCGTGGTCCAAACTCGGACACTTGGTCTACAGGGTGGCAGCCTTGACCTATGCGCGGCGGATCGGGCGCATATCCACTGAAGTCGAGAAGACTCAAAACAAACTTTTTGTCGTATAACAAGGAGGCAGTCATGGCTGATGCGCGCAAGGTCTTTCCCATGCAAACTTTCGTGTCCTTTTTGCGGGCTCCGGCCGGGAGCTACAAGCAGGACGTTATGGATCTTCTCCAATTCGTGACCCAGCAGGACGTTGACAAGGAGCTTGCTCCTTTTGCCTCGGCTCTGTGCAAGGCCTGGATCTATGAACAGCATCCGGAACTGGCCCGGCTGAAAAAGGAAGAAGTGACTGAGCTCGGGGACAATGTCTCCATTATGAGCCTGCCCACGGATGCCCAGGAAGAAACTGATACGGTATTTTCCAAGCTCAATGAATACCGCCAGACGCTCAAAGAGCAAAAAGACAAACTGGCTGAGTACGAAGGCGTGCTGGATGAAAACAAGAAAAAGATCGCTGCCTTAGAGAGCAAGGTGGCTGACTATGAAGCCCAGATGAAAAACGAGGGCGAAAAACAGATCATGGCCTCTGCCTCCAAAGTGGACGACTACCTCAAAAAGGTGGACGAACTGCTGGCCAAGATCGATGAGGTCAAAAAGCACGGCGTGGTCACCGTGTCCGGTGAAGGCGGAGCAGCCGCGGCCCCTGAGGCGGCCGCAGCCGGAGGAGCCTCCAAGGAACCAGAGCCTGATTTCGGCTTTGGCGG
>JBKHIL010000101.1:0-6452 GCA_046538645.1 Desulfovermiculus sp. | reverse complement strand
TCTATTTCTGGATCAAGCCGGCAGTTGTCAGGAACTCGTATGAAACTAGATTTTACCCTGTTTCTTGCTCGATCAAACTGGCCGTCACAGCCAGAGGCGGCGCTGACAACGGATAACGGCTGCCTCCTGATGTGGCCTTGCTCTCTGCCCTTACGGCCGCAGATGAGAAGGCAGAACAGCTGCATCCGCCCACTCCTGGGGCAGTTTCTGGTCCGGAGATTGACCCTGTTTTTCCTTGCGCTTTTTCAGGCCCGGCCGGGCGAACTGGGGATGCCCTTCCTTTTGGGTCCGGCCGTTGATCACGGCCTCGGAGCGCAGCCTGCGGCCGATGGTCTTTTCCATCTGCTGGCCGAGTTTGAGCACCCGGTCCACATCATAGCCGTGCTCTATGCCCATCTCATCAATCTGGACCACAAGATCCTCCAGGCAGATGAGCCCCACATACCGGGGGTCCTTATAATAGTACTCTCCGGTGCCCTTCACCGGACAATCGTCTAAGAAATTGGCCGGCTGACCGCCCAAGCCGCCCAGTGTAGCCTCAAAATGGGTGATTCCGGCCTGCAGGGAGGCCAGAACAGAAGCCGAGGCCATGCGTTTGGTCTCGTGAAAATGGGCGATATGCACATCCGTGTTTGGGATTTCATCCAGGATCATGGAAAAGTAGCGGTAAACCTCCGGGGCCGAGGCGCTGCCGTCGTGATCAGCGTGCTCCACGTCATGAGCCCCGATTTCCAGCCAGCGCTTGGTAAACTCCACTGCATCTTTGAGCTGGGTGGCTCCGCCGATGGGACTGCCCCAGATGGTGCTCACTGTGCCGCACATCTTCATGCCCGCATCGTTGCATTTCTTGATGCATCGCTCGGCTTCTTTCCAATACTCGGGCAAGGTGGTTCCGGAATTGGCAAAGTGGTGCTCCTCTTCAGTGGAAACCATCATCAGCAGCCTGTCCGGACCGATACCCTGTTCTTTGAGTTCAATGGCCCGATCCACGGCCCCTTCGCGGATGGTGATGCAGGTCAGGCAGATATCCTCGTAATTTACCCCTCTGCGCGCACACCGCTTCTTGAAATGATCGCTGCGCAAATGGGTCAAAAGCTCCTCAGCATCCTTGAACTGGGGCATAATAAACGGATTGCCCAGATTGGTGACTTCAATGTTCCGGCATCCGGCAAAGATGAGCTCATCCAGGTAGTATTTCTTGGCCCCTGTGGAGATAAACTTCTCCTCGTGCTGAAACCCGTCCCGGATGGTGATGTCCCCAATAGTCACCTTGTTCGGCATGCGGGGAAAAACATTCCATAAGTTGTATTCCGTCATATACAAGACTCCTTTTTTCGAGTTTATCTGAAAAATCTGGGGGCCAAACTTTTTCAAGACCCAAAGCTTTGCACATTATTGCCCTTTGTATACCGGCTTTCGCTTTTCCCGAAACGCAGCCAGGCCTTCCAGCCGGTCCTGGGTGGGAATGGTCACCCAATAGGCGTTGGATTCAATGGCCAGTCCGGTATTGATGTCTGTCTCCAGGCCTTGGTTGATGGCGTACTTGGCCTGTTCCAGAGCAATGGGCCCGCCTTCGGAGATGATCTCCGCCATTTCCCGGCACTTGGGTATCAGCTCCTGCATGGAACAGACCTCATTGACCAGGCCCAGGCTCAAAGCCTCCTGGGCCTTGACCCGGCGGCCGGTAAAAATGAGCTCCTTGGCCTTGGCCCGGCCGACGATGCGGGGCAGACGCTGGGTGCCCCCGCCTCCGGGGATGATGGCCAGCCGGGTTTCAGTCAACCCCATATCGGCTGAATCAGCTGCAATGCGTATATCGCAGGCCAGGGCGAGCTCGGTGCCACCGCCCAGGGCCACTCCGTTCACCGCGGCAATCACCGGCTTGTTCAGGTTCTCCACATCTGTGAACAGGTTGCGGATGGTGTAAATATACTCTTTGACCTGGGCCGCGCTCATCCCGGCCCGCTCCTTGAGATCAGCCCCGGCGCAAAAGGCTTTTTCCCCAGCCCCGGTAATGATGAGCACCCGGATATTTGAACGAAATCGTATGCTCTGTATCTGCTCTTCCAAGGCCCGAAGCAGATCAAAACTTAGGGAATTCATGGCCTGGGGCCGGTTCAAGGTCAAGGAGAGTACTCCCTTATCTTCATGAACTTCCAGCAATTCGTCTGTCATATCCACCTCAATTTTGGTCCTGTCAGTGACTCTCAACCTCGGCCAGGATGTCAGCCGCCTGTTCCCGCAGCTTGTATTTCTGGATCTTTCCACTGGCTGTGGCCGGATACTCGTCCACAAACACAAAGGAGCGGGGAATCTTGTGATAGGATATCTGCCCCTTGCAATAGTCCTTCATCTCCTGATCAGTAGCTGTTTCTCCGGGCTTTAACTGCACAAAGGCCACGACTTCCTCGCCGTACTTCGCGCTTTGGACACCCACCACCTGAGCATCCTTGACCTTGGGGTGGGTATAGAGAAACTCCTCGATCTCCCGGGGATAAATGTTCTCACCGCCCCGGATGATCATGTCCTTGAGCCGGCCCACGATGCGGCAATTGCCATCCTCATCCATTTCAGCCAGATCTCCGGTGTACAGCCAGCCTTGTTCATCCACAACTTCTCTGGTCTTGTCCGGCATCTTATAATAGCCCTTCATAATATGATAGCCCCGGCTGGCCAGCTCCCCGGTCTGGCCTGTCGGCACCTCCTGCTTGGTGAGGGGATCCACTATCTTGACCTCGACATTGGGCAGGGCCCGGCCCACTGTTTCAGTGCGCACCTGCATGGAATCGTCCCGTCTGGTCTGGGTAATGCCTGGAGAAGACTCGGTCTGGCCGTAGACAATAGTCAATTCCCTGGCCCCCATCTTGTCGATCACCCCGCGCATGACTTCGATAGGGCAGGTAGAGCCGGCCATAACCCCGGTCCGCAGCCTGGAGGTATCGTAATGCTTGTGCTCCATTTCCTCCAGCTCGGCGATGAACATGGTCGGCACCCCGTGAACAGCTGTACACTTCAAGGCATCAATGGTCTCCATGACCTTATCAGCCTTGAACTGGGTGACCGGGGCCATGGTTGCTCCGGAGACTGTACAGCACATGGTCCCGATGACACAGCCAAAGCAATGGAAAAAAGGGACCGGGATGCACAGCGTATCATCAGGGGACAAATCCATGATCTCGGCCATGCTCTGGGCATTGCCCAGCAGGTTGCTGTGAGTGAGCATGACTCCCTTTGGATATCCAGTGGTCCCAGAGGTGTATTGCATCATGATCACATCATCGGCTTCCAGGCTGTCCTCCCTGGCCTGCAACTCCTGATCAGTGATATTCCGGCCCAGGTCCACCATGTCCTCCCAGGTGAACATACCCGGTATCTTTTCCTGGCCCAGGTAAACCACGTTTTTCAGATCCGGCAGCCTCCCGGACTTGAGCTCTCCCGGCCTGCAGCTTTTAAGTTCAGGACAGACCTCATGTATAACCTTGATGTATTCATCTGCCTCCCGCACCCCGCCGGTGAGAATAAGGGTATTTGCATCTGACTGCTTGAGCAGGTACTCCAGCTCAAAGGCCCGAAAATTGGTATTCACCGTGACCATGACCGCACCCATCTTGGCGCTTCCAAACTGGGTATATACCCACTGCGGCAGATTGTGGGACCAAAAGGCGATATGATCGTTCTTTTGCACCCCAAGAGCCATGAGGCCTTTGGCCACTTGGTTGCATATGTCCCTGAATTCTGGAAATGTCTTTTCAAATCCATATTCATAATAGGCCAGGGCGATGTGATCCTTGAGCTCCCTGGCATTGGCTTCAACCACATCCCCGATCCTCGTTTTTCCTATCTCAATACCATCAGTCATAAGGGAAAACTCCTCTTTATAATCGGCTGAAATGCCCTTGTCCTAATCATATCCGGACAATAATTAATTTACTTATCAGAGTTGTCTGCTCTTTTCGGACTGCCAGGCACCAACCTGGAAAGGGAGAACAAATCGTGCAAGAAGGAACATGGCATTCTGATTTCGCTATTTTCTCCCCAGCTTGTAATATACTTAAGTCTTCTGGAGTAGGGTGGTTCCTTGCCCTACGCCCTCTCCCCTTCGCCTCCCATCAGCATCCAATGTATCGCGAAATGACCAGGCGCTGTATCTCGGATGTCCCTTCCCCGATATCAAGAAGCTTCTGGTCCCGGTAGAATCGCTCCACATTGTATTCCTTCATCAATCCATACCCCCCGTGGATCTGCACCGCATGGTTGACCACCCGGCCCATGAGCTCTGAACAATAGAGCTTGGCCATGGCTGCTTCCTTGGCAAAAGGCTTGTTGGCATTGCACAGCCAGCAGGCCTTGTACAGCAGGTTTCGCCCGCACTCTATCTCTGTTGCACAATCAGCCAGCTTAAAGGCAACGGCCTGAAATTTGCTGATGGGCTGCCCGAACTGCTCCCGCTCCCGGGCATACTGCAAGGCCAAGTCATAGGCCCCCTGGGCTCCACCCAGACCCATGGCCCCAATGGACAGCCGTCCTCCATCCAGGGTCTTAAGCATCTGATGGAACCCGTCTCCCTTCTGGCCCAGCATGTTTTCCTTGGGCACCCGGACATTATCAAAGTACAACTCGGCAGTATTCGAGGCCCGCCACATCATTTTCTTGTGCATGGGCACAGCCTTGAACCCCGGGGTGTCCCGCTCGACAATAAAACAGGTATACTCCGGTTTCCCGCTTGGTCTGGTTCCAGTCACAGCCTGAACCGTGACTCCCAGGGTCATGTCCGTTGCTGCATTGGTAATAAATATCTTGGATCCGTTGATGACCCAATCGTCTCCGTCCTGAACCGCAGTGGTCTTGCTTCCACCCGCATCAGACCCGGCCGTTGGTTCGGTCAACCCAAATCCCCAGACAGCCTCACCAGAACAAAGCTTTGGCAGGTACTTCTTTTTTTGCTCTTCTGTCCCGAAATAGTACAAGGGTCCAATACCCAAAGAATTGCCGGCTGCAACCGTGGCTGCCTGTGAGCCGTCCACTCGGGCCAGTTCCTCGACAGCTATAATATAGGACAGGTAATCCATACCCTGGCCTTCGTATTTTTCAGAGACAACCATGCCAAACAGACCGATCCCGCCCATTTTTCGGGTCAGCTCCGGTGAAAATTCCTCATTCTCATCCAGGTCCTGAGCCAGGGGCACTATCTCCTTTTTGGCGAACTTGCGCACTTCCTTGCGGATCATCTGCTGTTCCTTGCTCAACTCAAACTCCATACCCCCTCCTCACGTTAACGCAGTTCTGAGGAAAACTCCTTCATCATTCGGCTCCGGCATCTTTGCTCATCTCAAGAGAGCCGGTCGCAGTTTAGCCGGAAGTCGCCGGCCGAGAATCTGCTCCATTTTCTGTGTACACTCGGCCACCTGGGGCCAATGAATGGCTGTTACATACCCCATTTGGTGTAACAAATAGACAGTGTCTTCCGTGGCAATGTTTCCGGCCGCATTGGGCACAAAGGGACATCCTCCCAGTCCGCCGCAGGACGTATCGAAACAGCGCACCCCGCACTCCAGGGCCGTGATCAGATTAACCAGCCCCAGGCCCAGGGTATCGTGCAGATGCAGGGCCAAGGGGGTTTTGGGCACTCTGGCCCGTGTTGTGTCAATAACGCGTTGGATGAGCCTGGGATGGCCCATGCCGGTCGTGTCGGCCAGGGCCAGAGTATCAGCTCCAGCCTGATCAAGCAGGCCGGCGGTGAAGGAAACCATGTCTGGCTCGATCTCCCCTTCATACATGCATCCAAAGGCACACTGGATGCTGGCCCGGACTGTAAAGCCGCGTTCTTTGGCCACAGGAATCATCTTTTCGGCCTGGGCCAGGGCCTCCTGTCTGGACATTTGCGTATTTTTCTGGGAATGAGTGGAACTGGCAGAAACAGAGATCTCAATACAGTCGATGGAAGTGGCCAGGGCCCGGTCCAGACCGGTTTGATTTAAAACCAGGGCCGAGTACTCCACTTCCGGATTTAAAGGCAGGGCCTGGATGACGGCTTCGGCATCAGCCATCTGCGGCACCAGGCCGGGATGGACAAAGGAGGCCACCTGGATATGCCGCAGCCCGGACTGGATCAGACAATCAATGAACTGCACTTTACTCTGTGAAGAGAAAAGAATGTCCTCTGATTGCAACCCATCCCGAGGGCCGACCTCAACCAGGGTAATGTGTTTGTCCGCATTCATGGAAGCCTTTGTCCACCCGGATTTTGGACCAGAAGATGAAATTTCGAACACTAACCTGATCAGCGTTTGCAAAAAATACAATAATTTCCAAGTATTTTAGGAAATTGTAGCCAGTGTAGAAAAACAAGACCCTTTTGTCAACACACAGGGCCAAAATTTAAACGGTCCATGGAGAGAGCATATGCCGGAACAGATTATACATGTCCACCCCGGACAGATCCAGGATGTGGA
>JBKHIL010000014.1:0-13446 GCA_046538645.1 Desulfovermiculus sp. | reverse complement strand
GTATGTTTGAATCCTTTGTATCCTGGCTGGTGGCCACCATTGGCCAATGGGGCTATCCGGGAATTACCATCCTCATGTTCCTGGAGTCCTCGTTCTTTCCCTTTCCCAGCGAGGTGGTCGTTCCCCCGGCCGGATATCTGGCGTCCCAGGGATCAATGAATTTGTGGCTGGTCATTTTCTGCGGCACTCTGGGCAGTCTGCTGGGAGGAGTTTTCAACTATTATCTGGCATTGACTGTAGGCCGGGGCTTTCTCCTCAAGTATGGTCGCTACCTTCTCGTCTCTGAAAAGACCTTGAACAAGTCCGAGACCTTTTTCTCCCGGCATGGACATATCAGCACCTTTATCGGCCGCCTGGTGCCCGGAGTCCGGCAGTACATCTCCCTGCCTGCAGGGTTGGCCCGCATGAATCTCGGTCTGTTTTGCCTGTTCACCAGCCTGGGAGCCGGAATCTGGGTCGTTATCCTGGCCTTTTTGGGCTATTTCTTCGGCCGCAATCAGGATCTCCTGATGGCCAAGCTACACCAGATCATGTTTATTCTGCTCCCGCTCTGTCTGGTGCTCATCGCCATGTACATTTGGTGGCACTGGCGACGGGCTGATTGAGCCTGGTCTTTATTACCACTTCCCGCTACCAGAAGCGAGGAAGATTATTCGCTGCGCAGCAGGCAGAAGGCAAAACGTCAAAACCTTCTTGCATTATGGGCAAGGAATCTGAATGGCCAAATACAAAAGCAATACCGCCTCTAATATCTCGTTCATAGCCCCCAAAGTATCTCCGGTGATGCAGCCCAGGATTCGGGAATAAAAGGCCAGAATCCCAGCACAGGCCACGGCGAAAACCACATTCAGGCCCACTCCCTGCCAGCCCAGAAGCAGGGATAAAGGAATGAGCACCACAGCTGACCAGAACATCCGTCCCAGAGAGGATGGAACGCAGAACGGAGCCCCGGTACCGCCCTCAGGACGACCGTAAGGGAGCCAGCGCATCCCGGCCAGCATGCCCAACCGGGAATAGGCCGGAATTAGAATCAAAGCCAGAAACCGCTCCTGGGGCAGGGCCCAGACTCCACCCCACTTTAAGCCCAGTACACCAGCCAGGCAGACCACACCCATGACTCCCACCCGGCTGTCTTTCATAATGGCCAGAATTTGTTCCCGGGGACGATGGGAGAACAGGCCATCGCCTGCATCGGCTAGGCCATCTACATGCAGAGCCCCAGTCAGCACAATCAAAGCCTGAATCACGACCAGGGCGGCTAGGGGGGCTGGCCACAGAAATCGGGCCAGCATATCCAGTCCAGCCAGGATGAGTCCCAGCAGCAGCCCGACCACAGGAAAGAACCCACTCATCCGCTCCGGATGAAAGAAAGTTCCGGATCCTACCGGCAAAACTGTCAAAAAACCTACGGCACCTCGAAAATCAGTCAGCCAGGCCCCCATTGATCCGCCCCTTACCCCTTCACCTGCAAAGGCACCCCAGCCACCATCCACACCACCCGATTCGCCCTGGCCGCGACCTGCTGGTTAAGCCAGCCGACGAGATCCCGAAACCTTCGGGCCATGGGATTATCCGGCACAACCCCCAATCCAACCTCATTGGAAACCACGACAACAGGGCCTGAGCTGCCCTGCAAAGCCTCATCCAGCCTTACGAACTGGGCCTGAACCCAGGTGTCATCCGCATTGTGCATCATGAGATTGGAAACCCACAAAGTCAAACAATCCAATAAAATAAGAGTCGACGCCCCATTTTCCCGCTCAAGGACGTCCGGCACATGCAGTGGTTCCTCCACAGTTATCCACTCCTCACCCCTTTCCTGTTGATGTCGGGAAATCCGATCCTGCATTTCCACATCGTGGGCCTGGCAGGTAGCCAAAAATACCTTGATGGCCAGGCCGCTTTGTTCAGCCAGCTCCAAGGCCTGCCGGCTCTTGCCGCTGCGACAGCCGCCAAGAATAAGTGCGATATCAGGCACGACCTTTCCTTTCTTTAATATGCCGGGTTTGGGTCAGAGAAAGAATCCGAGGCAGGGATTACAGGATCAAAACTGCGACGAAGAGCTGCCAGCAGATGGCGAGGCGCCTGTCTTGGCATACAGAGGGTTTTTGCCCTCAAGAGCAGCCTGCAGGGGCGAAATCGCCCGCTGAAACCGCGTCATTTCACTCTCCGGTACCGGATGGGCCGGTTTGGAATCTATTTTAAGCGGATTAATGTACGATCCGTTCTTTTTGACCCGAAAATCAAGATGAGGTCCCGTCGACAGTCCGGTGCTGCCTACATAAGCGATTGTCTGGCCCTGACTGACCTTGCTTCCTTTTCGAATCCCGGAGCCGAATTTGGACAGATGCATGTAAATGGTAATATATCCGTTTGTATGACGAATCTTGAGATAATTTCCCCCGCCGCGTTGATAGGCCCGGGCGATGACCACTCCGTCGGCCACGCTCTTGACCGGCGTGCCGCTTGGAGCAGCATAATCAATCCCCAAATGCGGCCGGACCACATCGAGGATAGGGTGCTTGCGGCGATGGGTATATCCGGAAGAGATCCGCGTGAAATTCAGGGGAGCCTTAAGAAAGTTCTTGCGCACTGCCTGGCCCTGCGCAGTAAAATATTCGGCCCGCCCTTCCTGAGTGGAAAAAAGGTAGGCCTGAAAGTTTTCCCCCTTATTGGTGAACTGAGCGGCTACAATAGGACCATACCCGCTGAACTCATCGTCCCGGTAACGCTTTTCCACTACCAGGCGGAAGGAATCACCGCTCCGGATATCCCGGATAAAATCGACATCCCAGGCAAAGATATCAGCGAGCTTCACAGCCAGAGCAGGGGATTCACCCTTGTCAGTTACCGCTTTGAACAGGCTGGACAAAATCTTCCCGTCAACAACAACAGTGCGCGCATCGTATTCTATATCCTGAGTTGTGATCTCAAACTGATCGTTCTCCATGTCGACACAGAGCTTTTCATTGCCATCAATCTCATACTCAAAACCGTGCAGCTGCTGGTCTCGAACCTTGAGTCTGTATGGTTGTCCAGCCTTGATTTTGTGCACCGGATAGACCTCTTTGGCCTCCCGGCTCAAGGCATGCACTTCGGCCGGCTTGAGGAAATCAGAGAGCATTGTGGTGATGGTTTCTCCAGGCTGGACTTTTTTTTCCATCACCTGGAATGGTTCTGGCCGCTCACTCTGGTCCTGCACCTCAACGTGTTCCGGCTCTGTGACCAGGGGAATCTCCTTTTCCGGCTTCCCGGTCCGGGCATTGGCCGATGGAGAAGGATCAATGACTTGCTCTTCAATCCCCGCAGTTGACTTGGGCTCTGGCCGATCAATGAAATGCTGGCCGGCAGAAACGGCAATTAAAACCAGGACGAATCCCCCCAGGGCAAGGGGCAATACAAGGAGGAGCCGCCTGGGCCGTTTGAGACGAATCCGCAGCTTGCGGTGGGAATAAGTATTTGCTGACACGGTCTTTGTTTGACTCAAATATGCTGTAAAGTCAAGCTCATCCTCCCCCGACCGCAGGAAACAAGGCCACCCGGTCCCCGTCCTGAAGCTCAGTGGACATTGGAGCGTGTTTCCCGTTCACAAAGGCGACCTTAACTTCATCCAAGTCAGCTCCTAGCTGAACGGCCAGATCAGACACTGTAGTTCCTGGACTCAAGACATATTCATCTGCTGCGCCCGGCTGATACCTGGCCAATGTTGCATAACAGCGTATCTGAATCTTCATGGTATCTCCCTGCTGAGGCTATGTGCCTCAAGGTATTGAAAATGCGAATGCCACTTTGCACTGCATGGCGTCACTTGAGCTTCAAAACCAGAAAAGCATATCTTCCAGTGGTGAAGAAAAAAAGCCCCCTGATTGTCCTGACCGTATAATTCATCACCGACCAGGGGATGACCCCAGGCGGCCAGATGAGCCCGGATCTGGTGTCGTCTTCCCTTCTTGATCTCCACCTGGACCAGGCTGGATTGGGCGCTCTCCATATATTTCACAGGCCGGACAATGGTCCACCGCACAGGATTCATCTCCATTTCCCTTAAAACACGAACCTTCCGCCTCTTGGCTGTAGCCAGGGCTGACCGGACCACTTTTTCTGTTCTCACCCGACCCTGAACAACAGCCAGGTAGGTTTTGACGGTTTCACCCCTGTCCTGCATCCGGGAATATTCCTCGGCGGCCCGGTGATTGAGGCCGACCAGGACGAGCCCGGACGTATACAAATCCAGTCTGTTGAGCAAGAACGCCTCCTGACCGGGGAAAAGCCTGGGCAGGGCATGTTCCAGCGCCGGATGCGGGCTGGACCACAGAGTCTGAGTGTGCATCCCGGCAGGCTTATTCACTGCGGCAAAATCGCGGCCAGCCCGGACCACGAAAACCTTTTGCAGTATATCTTCCCTGTAATTGGCTGCCTGTGTCTCAAGGGTGTGCAGAGTTACTTCCTGTCCTGCACACACCCGGTAGCCTTTGGGCCGCCTCCGTCCCTCTACTTTGACCCCTCCTTCCCGGACCAATTGCTGTATGCGGCGTCGCCCGAACTGCGGCAGAAGCAAACGCAACACATCATCCAGCCGCCGACCCTCAGCCTGCTCGGGAACCAACAGGCAAACGTCTTTTTCATGCCCTGGCCCTGTGTTCATATTCCGGTCCAAGTTCAAAGCCTAATGTATTCCATAAGCCTTCAGCTTGCGGTGCAGATAACTGCGCTCAAGTCCCACAGTCTCGGCCAGCCGGGATACATTTCCCTGGCATTCATTGAATTTTTGCAGCAAAAATTTGCGTTCAAATTCAGCTCTGGCATTTTTAAAATCAGTTTCATCCCGGGCATGATTTTTGAGGGGTTGAGCTGTTTTATTGTCCTGCTCCATGAACTCCGGCGGCAAATCCTGTGGGCCAATGCTCTGACCTGCATACATGATGAGCATACGTTCTATGAAGTTCTTCAGCTCCCGGACGTTGCCAGGCCAGGGATAGGCCTTCAAGATATCAACAACCCCGTCTTGAAAGGTCAAAGGCCGAAATCCGTTTTCCTGACAAAAACTGTGTGTAAACTCCTGGATCAAAACCGGAATATCCTCACATCTCTCCTTCAGAGAGGGAACATGCAGGGGAAAGACCTTCAGCCGGTAAAAGAGATCTTCCCTGAATCGTCCGGAGGCGATCTCCTGATCCAAATCCTTATTGGTGGCCACAATAACCCGGACATCCACACTGATGCTCCGGCCTCCTCCCACCCGCTCAAACCGCTGCTCTTGCAGGATACGTAAAATCTTGGCCTGGGTCTTCAGGCTCATGTCCCCTATTTCGTCCAGAAAAAGGGTGCCTTTGTGGGCCAGCTCAAATTTGCCGGCATGACTCGTGCTAGCCCCGGTAAAGGCCCCTTTCTCATGCCCAAAAAGCTCGCTCTCAATAAGATCCTCGGGTATGGCTGCACAATTGACCGCGACCATTGGCTTCTTGGCCCGGCGGCTCTTCTTGTGGATGCTTCTGGCCACGATTTCCTTGCCTGTCCCATTATCTCCGGTAATCAGCACCCAGGCATCGGTGGGAGCCACCCGGTCAATCTGCCGTCGCAGCTCCTGGATTGTGGGACTTTTGCCGGAAAGGTCCTGCACATAATCTGCCCGGACCCGGGAGCGCAGATCCTGATTTTCCTGCTGCAGATCACGAAATTGCAAGGCCTTGGCCGCAGTGACCATGACTTTTTCCAAAGAAAGGGGTTTTTCAATAAAGTCAAAGGCCCCTTTCTTGATGCTGTCGACTGCGGTCTCTATATTCCCGTGCCCGGAGATCATGATCACCGGCAGATGGGCATAGTCCCGGCGAACCTTTTCCAGGATTCTGATTCCATCCTCGCCCGGGAGCCAGATATCCAGAAACAGCAAATCCACCTCTTCGTCCTGCAGCACTTTCCAGGCTCCCTGCCCATCTTCTGCAGTCACCACTTCATATCCTTCGTCCTCAAGGACGCCGGTCAAGGAGAGAAGTATATCCTGCTCATCATCGATAACGAGGATTTTGCCTTTATTCATAGCCATCACGTCAAATGTATGTTTACGGGCCGCCTCTTACGGCCGCCGGTTTGATCCAAGGAAGGAACTTACAGATTCCCGGCCCAAAATCTATGACTCAAAATCTGCCCCATCCTTTGCCTGTCAGTGTATTTGAGAGTTCCAGGTTTTTTGTCTAAACTTTGTCTAAACATAGAAGAGTTCCGGAAAAATCAGGTCATGGGCAACTCAATGGTAAACACACTTCCCTGGGGATGATTCGGCGCCACCCGAACATAACCCTGATGATCATTGATGATGGACTTGACAATGGTCAGGCCCAGGCCAGTGTTCCCCTTTTTTCTGGAAAAATAGGGTTCAAACAGGCGGCTTCGCTCCTCGGCTTCTATTCCCGGACCGTTGTCTCTGACCTCTATATGTACCCATCCTCCCTTATCATCCATCCTGGCCCTGAGAGCAACTTCCGGCTGGGGAGAGCTTTTCAGGGCCTCGGCAGAATTGGTCAGCAAATTGATCATTACCTGCTTCATAGCCGACCGGTCAAACCGAAACGGCTGGAGCGCCGGCTGAACATGGAGGGACCAGGCAATAAAAGAATGACTGTTTTGAAACAGTCCCAGCACTTCCTTGAGCAGGGCCGGCAGATCATCGACAGCCGGTTTGACATCCGGCAGCTTGGCAAAAGCCGAAAACTCCTTGACCATTTGCTGTAAATGCTCAACCTGCCGGACAATCAAACGGGTACATTCCCCAAAGCTCTCGTCCGGAGCCAATCCCGCATATTTTCGTTCCAGGCGCTGGGCTGAGAGCTTTATCGGCGTGAGTGGATTTTTTATCTCATGTGCAATGCGTCTGGCCACTTCTCTCCAGGCCGCCATGCGCTGCATTTTATCCAATTCGGTGATATCCTCAAATACCAGGACCATGCCCATATCCTCGCCCTGGCCAGGTCGCAGGCCGACTGCATTGACCAGCAGCTTCCGTTCCTTATCCCCCAGCTCAAGGTCGATTTGTCGCTGCCATGTACGGTTCGGGACCCTGGTCACCTGGCTCATGGCATCCGCAAAGAGTTCCCGATGGCTGTTTCGCAGCAGTTGCAGAGGAGATTGCCCTATGAGCTGGTCTGCCTGCATGTCCAGGATGCTCTGGGCTGCCTGGTTCACGGTTGTAATCCGCCCGTCCGGACCAAGAGAAATGACTCCAGAGGTGATTGTATTTAATACCACCTCCATGTACTTGCGTCTCTGTTCCAGTTCCAGGTTCTGACTGCCAAGATCCAGGTTGGCCAGGTTCAGCCTTTCCTGACTTTTTTCCAAGTCTTCAGCCATGGCATTAAACGACTGCACCAGTTGCCCAAGTTCATCACTGGATTGATCCTGCACCCGGACAGCCATATCGCCATGGGCGATGCGCTGTGTTCCTTCAGACAGAGCCTGGATCGGGGCGGAGATCTCCTTGGCCAAACGAAAACCGAACCAGATGGCCCCAAACAGGATGAGCAGGGCCATAACCCCAAGCAGAAGATAAAAGGCTACCTTTAAAGGGCCTTTCAGGACTTCCAGCTTCTTATACTCCTCAATGCCCTCCACAACCTGGTCCAGCTTACTGATCACTCCCTGCCCTAAGCCTGCCCCCAGGACCAAATATCCGGTTCGGCCGCGATCCGCCGGGACAACCGCCACAATGAGATCCTCATTTTGAGCGCTGAGCAAGGTTGACCACACCTTGGGACGCTCCCGCAAATCCCCCCACTCTATCTCTGCCTTGACTTCTGGCCATTTTTCGGCCCAGGCTTTATTGTCATGCCAGTTTTGCTCCCGCAAGCTGGGAGCTACCACTCCAATCAGGTTAAAATTGTATTCTTCAGCCTTCTCATGCAGATATTCATCCATCCCCTTGCCCCCCCAGAGGAACTCCTGCTCTTCTATTTGAGTCAATATATACCGTCCCCTGCTGTGCAGTCGCTCTTGGGACTGGGAATAAAAGTTTTTCCCCACTTCCAGGGCTTGCTGCAGTGAACGGTCGACTTGGCTCCGAAACCAGTAGTCCACAGATGTCTGCACAAATTTGACTGAGACCAGAAACATGAGCAGAGTCGGAATCAGGGAAAGGAGGACAAAAGCAATAACCAGCTTGGTACGCAAAACCGAGCCAGGGGCCCTGCGTCGGCGCTCCAAAAAAAGCTTGACTATATTTCGCAGAACCAGAAAAAGGATGAGCAGCAGAAGGATGAGATTGAGGTTAAAGACGATGAGAAAAAGATAGGAGTTGACTCCGAAAAAATGGAGTTCAATCCAGCTGAAAAGAACAATCAGAGCAAAAGCACCTAAGGCCAGCAAAAGCTCTCTTTGCCGTTTGCGCCTGGTCCCCTGTGAGGCATGGGCCGAGATAAACTCCCTGTTCATATCTAATACATAAATTGCATGCGGTAGGTTTGTGAGGCAAGCACATCCCAGGACCAGAAAAAAAGTGCCTTTTTCAACCAGACCGGGACATCCGGACGCTTAAGCTGCAGATTCATCTCCACGAAGTAGGAAGATCCGGAATGCAAGACACTCCAAGGCCCCAGATCCAAAGTGATATCTGTCCAGTTTTTCTGTATCAGTTCCTGGAGACTGTTATCGCTGAATTTTTTGTCGGTTTGGCAATTGACCATGCTATACGTTTGAGTCAGGGGATTGTTCTTCAGATCATAACAGAAAGTTTTTTGAGCGACCGTGCTGTCCGGCCACCACCCGCGCTGCCGCCGCAAATAAATTGAGCACTGCATACGCACTCGTCCCCCGTTTTCCAGGGAGTTCTGCAGTTTTTTCATTTCTTCAACTTCAAGCCCGAATCTGAGCTGTATACGCTCGCCCACATTGTCCAGGACAAAGTTTTCCAGGACCAATTGCTGCGCCCCCGCAGGCATGACCCCGGTCAAGACAATTACACATCCCAGGAAAAGAGCTATGAGGTATTCAGAGTTCGGCATAGGCACAGTTCATTTATCTTTGCGTATTCTTAAGCCATGAAATCATGAGGTTTGCAAATTTGTTCAACACACGTCAAGCTCTGAATCCCTCAGAGACAATGGTTGAGAGCTATGTATATCAAAATCATCTGCATTGGAAAAATCAAAAAATCCTACTGGCAAGAGGCGGCCCATACATATGCCCAACGCTTGAAGCGATTCTATCCACTGTATATCCTGGAGGGAAAGGACGGGCCCAAGCACCAGCCTCCAGAAAAGCGTATGCAGATTGAAGCCCAGACCATCCTGGCCAAAACCTCACCTCAAGACCTTCTTATCAGCCTGGACAGTCAGGGCATAAGCCTTTCCTCCCCCCAGTTGGCCGCCAGACTCACGTCCTGGATGGAAACCCCAGGCAAGAATCCTTGCTTTATCCTGGGCGGAGCCGATGGCCTGTGCGCGAAACTCATTGCCCAGAGCCCTGCTGTCCTCAGTCTGGGTCCCCTGACCCTGCCTCATGAGCTGGCCAGAGTAGTGCTCCTGGAGCAGCTTTATCGGGCATCGACCATCATCCACAACCATCCCTATCATCACTAAACAGATGACTTGGGATTCGGAAAAGATTTTTGTCCAAAGAAAAAAACGTCTTGGATATAAAATATTCGCTCATGCCCCGTAAGTGTTCATGTCAAGCATTGCCCCAGCTTCAGCTTCTTGCTAGGATTCACTAAATTGTCAACGCGTTCTGTGCCTGCAATCGGTTGTTTCACCTGGAGATTTTATGAGTGGGGCCCCAAAATTCCCCATGGAAAAGGACAACCCCTGGTCCTCTGTTCGAGGTCTGCAGCCAGGCAGTCTGTGCGACTGGCCCGGGCACGTCAGCGCAGTGCTCTTCCTGGGCGGATGCAACCTCCGCTGTCCTACCTGCCATAATGCCGGCCTGGCCTGGACTCCGGAGATATATCCCCCTCTTTCCAGGGAGAATATACAAAAATTTATTCAGTCCAGAAGGACCTGGTTGGACGGTTTAGTAATATCTGGAGGGGAGCCGACCACTGTTCCCAGCATATCCGAGCTCTTAACGGAAATATCATCATTCGGCCTCCCCCTGAAGCTGGATACCAACGGTCTTTTACCCAATGTAATCCACTCTCTGTTCACGCAAGGGCTTATTCAGGCTGTGGCCGTGGATGTCAAAGGACCGTGGAGCAAATATCCCCTGCTCACAGGTGGATGCTGTTCCCAGCAACAGGCCAAGAACGCCCTGGAAGACATCTTTGCTTTGGCTCAAGAGTATCCGGAAACAGTTTTTTTTCGCTGCACTGCAGTGCCTGATTTGACATCAGAAGATTTGCAGCAGGTTCAGGAATACCTTCCCTCCGGATCATCGCTGTCCATACAAGCCTATATCCCAACTGACAACACGCAATTGAGCACCAAAAGTCCGGGCTTAACTTCAGAAAAAAACAGCTTCTAGGGGCCTTGATCAGCTCATAAGGAGGAAGACCATGTTCATGGACGATGTTGAAGAGAGAATCATAGGGGAAAAATCCACTCCGAGCATCCCTGAACATATCCGCAAGCGGGACGGCCGGCTGGAAACCTGGGCCGTAGACCGCATCGCTCAAGCCATTTTAAAGGCCCTGCAGGCCAGCGGAATCCGTGATCCATTGCTTGCCCGGCGCATGGCCAAAAAAGTAGAAAAAAAACTGTCCGGGATACAAATCCCAGAACAGGAACAAGTCCAGGATATGGTTGAACAGGTGCTCATGGAGAGCCGTTTATTTCATGTGGCCAAACGCTACATCCTGTACCGCGAACAACGTCGTCAGCTGCGCAGCCAGCAAGAGGCTTTCCTGGACATTGGCAAGACCATTGACAACTACGTGCACAAGCAGGACTGGCGGGTGGCTGAAAACGCCAACATGTCCCACTCCTTCCAGGGGCTCATGCTCCACCTCTCCGGCTCGGTCCAGGCCAGGTACGCCCTGGAGAAATATCCGGAAGAGGTCCGCCTGGCCCATGAGCATGGATATTTTCACATCCACGACCTCTCCTTTGGCCTGGCCGGCTATTGCGCCGGATGGAGCCTGCGGGACCTGCTTATCGAGGGTTTCAACCTGGAAGGCCGCTGCTCTTCCGGTCCGGCCAGGCATCTGGACTCTGCATTGGGACAAATGGTTAATTTTCTTGGCACATTGCAAAACGAGTGGGCCGGAGCCCAAGCCTTTAATAACGTGGACACCTACCTGGCCCCCTTTGTCCGGGCCGATGGCCTGGATTTTCAACAGGTCAAGCAAAGCATCCAAAAATTTGTGTTCAATGTGAACACCACGTCCCGCTGGGGAGGGCAGAGTCCGTTTACCAACCTGACTTTCGATCTCGTCCCGCCCAAACACATCGGTGAGGAAGCCGTAATCCTCGGCGGAAAGCTGCAAGACGAATGCTATAAAGACTATGCCTCTGAGATGGAGCTCATCAACCGGGCCTTTCTGGAAGTTATGCTGGAAGGGGACTATCACGGCCGCATCTTCAGCTTTCCCATTCCAACCTATAATGTCAGTGAGGACTTTCCCTGGGATTCCAGGGTCGGGGAGCTTTTACTGCAGCTGACAGCCAAGTATGGAGTCCCCTATTTTCAAAACTTCATTAACTCAGACTTAAGGCCCGAGGATGTCCGTTCCATGTGCTGCCGGCTGCAAATGGACATCCGGGAGCTGAAAAAACGCACCGGCGGCTTATTCGGAGCCGGCGATCTGACCGGCTCCATCGGCGTGGTTACCTTAAATCTGCCCAAACTGGGCTATCTGGCCCAGGATGAAGAAGACTTCCTGGACCTGGTGGCCGAATATGCCTCCCTGGCCAAAGAATCCCTGGAGTTTAAGCGCAAGTGGGTCAATGACAACATGGAAAGGGGCATGTACCCCTTCTCCGCTCGCTATCTCAAAAACGGCCTGAATAACCACTTCAGCACCATCGGACTCATAGGCGGCCATGAAGCGTGTCTCAACCTGCTGGGCAAGGGAATCGAGACTCCGGCCGGCATCCGTCTCATGCAGCGGGTCCTGGAGCACCTGCGGGAGCTCACCTCGTGCTTTCAGGAAGAGACCGGACACCTGTATAAT
Organism: Desulfovermiculus sp.; assembly: GCA_046538645.1. Lineage (GTDB taxonomy): Bacteria > Desulfobacterota > Desulfovibrionia > Desulfovibrionales > Desulfothermaceae > Desulfovermiculus. Next base: position 1,352 of record JBKHIL010000014.1, on the reverse strand, counting down.
CTGGAGGCCACTCCTGCCGAGGGGACCAGCTACCGCCTGGCCAAGCTAGACAAGAGTCTGTACCAGGATATTCAGACTTCAGGCCAGGACATCCCCTATTACACCAATTCCACCGCCCTTCCGGTCTCAGCCACTCAGGACGTCTTTGCCGCCCTGGAGCACCAGAATATGCTCCAGCCCAAATATACCGGAGGTACGGTCTTTCATACCTTCCTGGGCGAGGCGGTGGCCGATACTTCGGCCTTAAAGTCCTTTATGATCAAGGCCATGTCCAAAACCAAGCTGCCGTATATCTCCATCACTCCCACCTTCTCCATTTGCAAAGCCCACGGATACATCAATGGAGAGCACTTCACCTGCCCTCATTGCGGAGCTGAAACCGAGGTCTACACCCGGGTAGTGGGGTATTATCGGCCGGTGACTCTGTGGAACCGGGGCAAGCAGGCCGAATACCAAGATCGGGTGGTCTTTGCTCCTGTGGAGGCCCAGGTCTGAAACCGGATAAGGAGGCATTCAGAGTCCTTTTTCAAAAATATTTCAGCCTTGCCGGAGGCAAGGCTGAACAGTAAAGTGGCGCAAAGTATTTGCACCAGGTCCGTCCTGGTCTTTACCGCCCCCGCGTACATCCTTTTCCCAAAAATCAATCCGCCCGCTTTTGTGCACAAACACCAGGGTGGATACCTGGGTTCCGTACCCCTGAGTGTGCACGCAGATCGGAGCCAGAATTCGTTCCCGGTCCAGGCCGATACCCGTCTTTGGCAGTTGCTCGTCCGGCGGACGCGTAGTATCGGCCAGGACATGAAAGAGCTCGTCCACCCGGGGAGATCGGCCGCCTTGCAGCAAGACGGCCATGGCCGCTCTGGCCTTTTGCACCTTTGGCCACGGGGTATTCAAAAAAGCGTTGCTCAGGCCGTGCACACCGGCTGGAATACGTTCTTTTTCATGGCCCCGATTACTGAAATAACTGAGCTCTGAACCCGTACCAAACACCAGGTTAAATCCGTTGTAGGCCGGCCCTGCTTGCCGCAGCCGGGCCCTGAATTGGGCCGCTGTCTTTTGACCCCTGAGATAATCAGTAACCAGCGCTCCCCTGGAGGGCCGGTGCGGGCGCATGTCATTTGGATCCCGGACATTGGTCAGCATGGCCAGACGCTTGCTTGTGCTCACTCCCAGCCAGGTCCCCCCGCCGCGCCGGTCCCTCCCAGCCAGAATCCAGGGCGCATCGGGCCAAAAATGGGCCGGAGAGGCCGGACGGTCATCAAACTCATCCCGGTTGGCAGCCAGAATGAGGGGATAATCCGGGCACACCCCAACAGCCATGACCATAAGACACATTTCACGTCTCCAGGACA
>JBKHIL010000100.1:0-6518 GCA_046538645.1 Desulfovermiculus sp. | reverse complement strand
ACATATCATTTTCAACAACTTCAGTCTGATCAAACTGGCAGACTGCGGCCAGCGGTCCCGCCAATGGCGGAACAGAACACTTCTGGCACCTTACACTTGAAAACAAAATTACCCGTGCCCGGGAGGCACGGGTAATTTTGTTCAGCATCAGTAAAGAGCCTGGACCAGGGAAGAGAGCAAAGCCTCAAGGTGAGCTTCGGCCTGGTGCAGCTCTTTGGGGGTGGTGAAAGTCGAATCCAGCTCATCAAAAATACGGGAAAAGGGGCTGCCTGCTTGTGTCTTAAGCGGATATGTGGTTTCCGGACGCGGGTATTCCCCGTCCTCAAATACATAATGGCAAGGCCCGGGCGAGACGGCCGATCTGTAGGGCCAGGTTTCTTTGAGTGTGAGCAGGGGCTGGAGGGCCGGTCTGGCCTGATCATGGCCTGCAAAATCAGCCTGCGTGAGCCTGCGGCCCAGCCGTTCTTCTATTGTCGAAAACAGGACATTTACAAGCCTGTGTTCGGTTATGAGCAGACCATACAAATACCAGTCCGGGACTGTGATCTGGAGAATACGCTTAAACCGGGCCGGCAACCGGGAGTGAGAAGGACAGAAATACAGCCGGCAGGCGGCTGCTCCGTAATAGCTGTAGCCCCGCAGGTCCAGACCATTGTTTTCCGGGACCAATGGATGGAGCAGGCATCCCACCCGGCTGTGCTCCGGGCCGATGAGCCCGAGGAAAGGGCAGTGATGAAAATTGGGGTAGGGCTTGTCGTCTCCGATGCGGCGCAGCTCCTGGAGGGCGAAGTCGTCCAAATCATCCTCGGTGCGGGGGATGGTCCGCAACTCTTCAGTCCGGCGCTGCAAAAGGGAAGTCACCCCGGACCGGGACACATCAGGTATGTTATACAGGCCGCAGCAGGCTCCGCAAGACACAGTCTTGCTGACCTGACACAGATAGACTTGGCCGGGTATGTCAGTCGGCATAGATCATGTGTATTGTCAATGAAGCTTGTTTCTGTCAATACCAGCGTATTCTTCCACCTGAGATCAAAATTCCGTGACTGCGGTCAGGTCCCTCTTGACCAGGACAGATAAGGGTATTAAATAATCTCATTTTTGAATTTCAAATCAGGGACAAGGAGATTCGTCATGCGGACAGATCGAGTTGAGCTGATCTATTTTTCACCCACATCGACCACCAAACAGGTCGTGGAGAATATAGCCCAGGGCATGTCCCCGGAGAATATCGATCATGTCGATATCACCCTGCCGGAGGCGGAAACCAGGCCACGTGTGAACGGGCAGAGCGATCTGGCTATTCTTGGAGTTCCGGTGTACGGCGGGCGGGTGCCTTTGCTGGCGGCCAGGCGGCTCCAAGGGATTCAAGCTCAGGGGATCCCGGCGGTGGTGGTCGTGGTTTATGGAAACCGGGCCTATGAAGGAGCCCTTGTTGAACTCAAGGACATTGCCGCTTCGTGCGGCTTTGTCCCTGTGGCCGGCGGGGCGTTCATTGGTGAGCATTCTTTTGCCACCCAGGATCGGCCCATTGCCAACGGCCGCCCGGACGATGCAGATGCTATAGAAGCCAGATTGTTTGGGGAAAAGGTTCAAAATTTATTGGCTTCTGTATCCTCTGTTCAGAATCTTTACCCCCTGCAGGTGCCGGGGGAAATTCCGGACAAAGAAAGGCCGGAGAAGAAAGAGGTTGCCCCGGTGGCCGATCCGGAAACATGCATTCTGTGCGGCACCTGTGCTGAGATCTGCCCCAGCGGGGCCATTTATATTAATGACGCAGTCCAAGCTGACCCAATCACGTGCATTCTCTGCCATGCCTGCGTCAAAAACTGTCCCACAGAGGCCATAAAATTTCAGGCTCCGCCGCTTCTGGAACTGGCTGATAAGCTGAGCCGGGAATGCCGGGACCGGCAGGAGCCGGAAATATATCTGGCAGTCGGAGCAGTGTAAAGGCTGCACACAGCAGGTCACAAGCTGCAAGCAACAGGTTGGAAGCGTATGAAAGCGACAAACAGTTTTTCTTGCTTTGAGCTTAGAGCTTTGAGCGTTGAGCTTTCACCTTTCAGCTTTCAGTTTTTTTTCGCATGGCCTGCTGCAGTTTTTGGCCCAGGGTGCCCAAGTCTTGGTTTTCATCCTCAGGGGTATAGGATTTCCAGTCTTCAGCCCGGGCTGCATCGGCCGGGGCCAGAGTCATGCGCCGATTGTCCGCATCAACAGATTCAATGCGTACGGAAACTTCGTCCCCGGGTTTGAGCTTGTCCCAATTGATCTCTGGAGCGACTCCTGCCTCCTGAGTGAGCTTTGCTTTGGGCAGCAGGCCGACCACCCCGGGTTCAAGGCGGATAAAAAGACCAAAATCCTCGCGCTTGTCCAATGTCCCTGGCACCACCTGGCCGGGTTTGAAGCGTTCGGTGATTCCCTCCCAAGGGTCGCCCTCAGCATCACGGATGCTCAAGGAAATCCGTCTGGCCTTCAGGTCGATGTCCTTGATCATGACTGAGAGGTTTTGTCCGGGAACAACCTCATCCTCCGGCTTGTGCACCCGCTTGAGGTAACTCATTTCACTGATATGCACCAGGCCTTCGATGCCTGGTGCTATTTCCACAAAGACCCCGAAAGGTGCGGTTCTGGTCACCTGGCCGGTGATCACTGTCCCGGACTGGAAGGTAGGGGCCACGTCTTCCCAGGGGTCGGTCTGTGTTTGCTTCATGGACAGCTGCAGGCGGGGCTGGCCTTTGTCCTGTTCTTCCATGCTCAGGAGCTTGACCTGTACAGTCTCGCCTGGACTGACAATCTCTTCCGGAGACATGTTCCTGGACCAGGCCATTTCTGAGATATGGACCAGGCCTTCCAGGCCGGGGGCGATCTGGACAAAGGCCCCGAAAGGGGCCAGCCTGGTGACAGTGCCGGGCAGAATGTCTCCTGTCTTCACCGTTTCCCGCAGGTTTTGCAGGGATTCTTCCCGCTCCTTCTCCTGCAATGCCCGTCTGGAGACCACGATGTTCCGGCCCCGGTCTTCTATCCGGGTAATCAGAAAATCAAGGGATTCACCGACCATGGATTCCGGGTCTTGCACCGGACGGAGATCTATTTGACTTAAGGGACAAAAGGCGGTTTTGCCCATGATTCGGACCCGAAACCCGCCTTTACATGTCTGCTGCACTTTGCCCTGGACCGGGATCTGGCCGTGCCAGGCCTGCTCCAGCTGCTCCAGGCCACCATCGGCAGAGCCCATTGATCGTCCAAGCTTGATCTCATTGTGTTTGCGGGAGATGACGAACAGCTCCACCTGGTCCCCTTCCTGGTAGGGGAATGTGCCCTCTTCGTCTTTGAGCTCCTGCTTGTCGATTACTCCATCGGTCTTGGTCCCGGTATCCACATAGGCCTGATCCTTGCCTACGCTGATGATCCGGCCTTGAATCCTGTCGCCCACCTTGAGCTCCTGGCCAACAGAGAACTCGCTGTCCTCAAGGAGCTGGGCAAAACTTTTTTCCTGATTGTCCTCGACCATGGTTTCCTGTTCTCCTTTTCATCCCCGGGTTGTCATCAATTGCACCGCAAATTTAACTCATACCACCCACAAAGCGGGAAGGCAAATCCCTTGTCAGCTGTGCCTCCGGCAGATTTGACGAATCTTTTGCCCCACAGGGGGCAAAAAAAAGAAATTTGCCGGATTGATCAAGGATGAAGCTGAGGGTTTCGGCCAGATGCTTGAGAGTCGCCCCCTCTTCGTTCCCAGGGTCCTCCCTGGGAATGTCTTCTTCTACTGGCTCCGGCCATCCTCTTATTGTCCCGGCGCGTCACAAGGGGGTCAAGAAATAAGCTCATTTCTCGTTTCATACGAGCCTCAGGCTTGAGAATCGATTTGTATTCCTATAGGCTGGAGTCTTGATCGCGGGGAGGCTGAAACTGTGGATCTGGAATCATTGGTAACAGAAGTCATCAATGAGTTCCTTGCTTATTTGGAGGCCGGCCCTGTCCAAGGGTCTGGCTCTTCTGAATGGCCAGCCCATTGGAGAAGGGCGGCCTACCCTGCGAACCAGACTTTTTGAGTTTGTTTCATCCTCAAAAATCAAACTGGCGGTTTTTCAAAAAAAACAACAAAAATCAGATTTCAGCCCAGCCTTTGGCTGGGCTGAAATCTGATTTTTGGGAGTATCAATCCATGCATGAACTCGATTCCATTTTTTCCCCTGAGTCCCTGGCTGTTATCGGAGCCTCATCCACCCCGGGCAAGGTGGGGCACGATATTTTCAAGAACATCCTGCGAGGGGAGTATACCGGTGTTTTGTATCCGGTAAACCCCGGGGCCAAGTCTGTGCTCAGCGTCAAGGCCTATCCCTCTGTGCTCGAAATCCCGGGCCAGGTGGATATGGCCATGATAATTCTGCCACCCAGGTTTGCCCTGGAAGCGGTGAGCCAGGCCATAGAAAAAGGGGTCAAGGGCATTGTCATAGTCTCGGCCGGGTTTCGGGAAGTCGGTGGCGAAGGCCGGGAGATTGAGGATCGCATAGTTGATATGTGCCGGGAGGCCGGTGTGCGGCTCATCGGACCAAACTGTCTGGGGGTCATCAATCCGGTGCCTGCAGCCAGCCTGAACGCCAGCTTCTCCACCCGTATGCCCGAGCCGGGGAATATTTCTTTTATTTCCCAAAGCGGGGCCTTGTGCACTTCGGTCCTGGACGTGGCCGCAGACAGGCAATTCGGGTTTTCCAAGTTTATTTCCATCGGCAACAAGGCCGATGTTGATGAATTGGACCTCCTTGAATATCTGCACCTGGACCCGGATACCGACGTTATCTTAATGTATATCGAAGAACTCCGCAGGGGACCGGAATTCATCGAAAAGGTGAAGGAGATTACTTCCGGCCCCAGGCGGACCCCGATTCTGGCCATCAAATCCGGGAGGACAATAGCCGGAGCCAGAGCCGCCTCTTCTCATACCGGATCCCTGGCCGGATCCGAGGCTGTATACGACGCGATATTTGAACAAAGCGGTATTATCCGGGTGGACTCCATCAACGATCTCTTTGATTTTGCCGGGGTGTTCACCTACAAGCAGCAGAGCAGGCTGGGAAAGGTGACCCGCAAGCTGCCCACCGGAAACCGGGTGGCCATTGTGACCAATGCCGGAGGGCCCGGGATTGTGGCCACGGACATGACCATCTCTTCCGGGCTCAAGCTGGCTGAATTCAGCGATGATACTGTGGAGACCCTGGCCAGTCATCTGCCCAGTACGGCCAACTTAAACAATCCTGTGGACATCATTGGAGACGCGGCCCAGGAGCGTTACCAGCACGCCCTGCAGGCGGTTATCCGGGACGAGGGAGTGGACGGTGCGGTGGTTATTCTGACTCCGCAGTCCATGACCAATGCCCTGGCCACGGCCGAGGCGGTGGTCAAGGTGGCCAGGGAATCGCCGAAACCGGTCATCTGCTGTTTTATGGGGGTGGTGGATGTCTCCAAGGGGGTGAAATACCTGCAGGAACACGGGTATCCGGTCTTCCGGTTCCCGGAGAATGCGGCCAAGGCCTTTGGGGTTTTGTACCGGTATTCCAAGTGGATCAACCGCCAGCACCTGGCCGAGTTTTCCCTGAGCAGTGATAAAGGAGAAGCTGAGCGGATCATCCGGGAGTGTCTGGATAAGGGCAAAACGAGCCTGGGCGAACTGGACGGCACCCGGCTCCTGAAGTGTTACGGTTTTGATGTCCTGCCTACTGAACTGGCCACAAGCTCTGAACAGGCCGGGCAAGTGGCCGGGGAGATGGGATTTCCGGTGGTCATGAAGATTGTTTCCCCCCAGATACTGCACAAGTCAGATGCGGGCGGGGTGATTGTGGGCATTGAAGGCAGGGAAGAAGCAGAACAGAGCTTTGAAACCATTATGGCCAGCGCCCGCAGGTACGATCCAGATGCCCGCCTGGAAGGGGTGCTGGTGCAAAAGCTGGCCCCAGCAGGCCAGGAAGTCATTTTAGGCCTGAACCGGTATCCGATTTTCGGGCCCCTGCTCATGTTCGGTCTGGGCGGGGTCTTTGTCGAGGTATTCAAGGATGTATCCTTTCGCCTGGCTCCGGTGGGGCGCAACCAGGCCAGGCGGATGGTCCGGGGGATCAAAAGTCATAAGATGCTGACCGGGTTCCGGGGCCGGGAGCAGGCAGATACTGAAACAATTGAGAAGCTCCTGGTCAGTCTGTCCAATATGGCCCAGAATCACCCCCAGATCCAGGAGATGGACATCAATCCGCTCATGGTCCATGCTCAAGGGCAAGGGGCAACAGTAGCAGATTGCCGAATTATTCTGGAAGATGTATAATTTTGCAGGTTCACGGTTCACGGTGATGAGCATATGTGCCCGTTTGGGGGCAAAAAAATATTTCAGATCTGCCACTTGGCAAATCTCGTATGAAACTAGAATTTACTCCGAAGAGGGCCTGCCCGGCACTCACTTGCAGTTTACACGTTCTTGCAAAATATTTAGGCCATGCCTGCAAGTGAGTGCCGGACGACGGCTCTTGTTG
>JBKHIL010000099.1:0-6526 GCA_046538645.1 Desulfovermiculus sp. | reverse complement strand
CAACCTTGGCAAGGTTGCACTCTACCACTGAGTTACTCCCGCTCGCTGCGAGCGACATACTATGTACGGAAAATGGTCTTTCTTGTCAAGGGGCACGTGTTCGGGCCAGGGCTTTTTGGTTTTGCTTTCCATAAGGCCAAGCAGGGCGAGGCATGAATATACATTCTGGATTCTTGTTTCAATCGAGTGAAGAATCACTCTCAAGACTCAATCCGGATGTCATAAATCCTTCTCAACTCTTTGATTTTATTCTTTAACCGTGAACCGTGAACCTGGAACTTTGAACCATAAAGATACAGATCAAATACACTGAAATTGTTGAAAATGATGAGCAGACCCCAAAAGCTCTGATTTCTTGTCATTCACCTCTTTACTTTTATCCTCCATATGCGCTAAAGGAGGTGTTCCGCCAAGACATACATCGCTCACAAAGAGACTCGTGGAAGGAGGATTGGTCATGGATCAGAGCGATCTTCAATATTTTCGGAACATTCTGGAGAAAATGCTGGAAGAAATTCAAGAAAAAGGCCAGAATACATTAAATGATATGTCCGGCTCAGCCCAGGTGTATGCGGATCCTGCCGATCGCGCGTCCCAGGAATCGGATCAGTTTTTTACCCTTCGCCTCAGGGACAGGGACCGCAAGCTCATCAGCAAGGTCCAGGCCGCTTTGGAGAGGATAGAGGAAGGAACTTACGGCATTTGTGAGGAATGCGGCGAGGAGATCAGCATCCCCAGACTGAAGGCCCGCCCGGTGACTACCTTGTGCATACATTGCAAAAGCCAGCAGGAAGAAGAGGAGCGACTGGGTCCGAAATAGTAATTTTTTTCAATTATGCCCGGGGCCCTGGCGGGGCATGAAAAAAAGGCCTGAATGTTTCAGCAATTATGGAGGCCAATTTTTTTCGGTTCTTGGTGCAGCAAATCGTTCCTGATCTGCATGCCAGGCGGGTGAATAAAATATATCATCCTCAGCCTGGAACATGGACATTGCAGCTTGGAACCAGGGTGCACCTCATTTGTGTGGCCGGTAAACGGCATCAGGCATTATTTGTTTCTGAGCATAAACCGAAAAATCCCCAAACACCGCCTGCAGACGTGGGCTGGTGGAGAAAACGGGTCCAGGGTCGCAAGATTGTGGCCTGCAAATTCGATTGGGCGTCCAGGCGCCTGGCCCTCGGCTTGAACACAGTCCCTGGCACCTGGTTGGTCCTGGATGTACAAACCGGTCTGTCTCTGGCCGGCGCCCTTGAGAACAATTTCGGGCAGGAACCGCAATGGCCAAGCTGGGATCAAATCATGAATCAATCTCGAATCTTTCGAGATTTTCCGCACATCACCCCGCCTCTGCGTCATACCCTGACTGTATTAAATGAACAATCCGGGCGTGAGCTCTTGCAGTATTTGCAAACAGCAGCCACACCGGAAATAATGACCTGGGCCAAACCCAAGACGAGTCAAGGACAAGACTGGCTTGTACCTTGGCTGGTCCCTGCTCAGCTTGGAGAACGCTTTTCCCGGATCCACATCTACCATGATCCAGCTCAGGCGGCAGAGGATTACGGATGGTCGGTTTTGCTCAACATGGACTCCATTCAATCAGGAGCTGAAAGTTCCTGGAGACGAAGACGCAAAAAATTGCTGAAGCAATTCACCAGGGTCGCTGAGGATGAAGACCGGCTGAAAACAATGAGAGGGCGACAGGAACAGGCCGAACTGATCAAAGGTTCCCTTTATCAACTCGATCCGGAGGCCAAGGTCGTCCGCCTGGAGCTTATGGACGATCACGGCCAGTTAAGGAATCTGCAGCTGGATCCGCAAAAAAGTATTCGGGAAAATATGGAAGACTTTTTCCACCAGGCCAAAAAAGGCCGGCGAGGGCTGGAGCATGTGGCCCGGAGACGACAGGAGGTAGAGAGGGCATTGGCCGCTGTGGACAGCGGGAATGAACCGGGCCTCGAAGGTGCCGGACCATGTGAGACAGACCATATCACTGGAGAAGTTCCGGAAGTTCAAAAGAAGTGCGAAATCAAGGGACTGCATGTTTATACAAGCAGTGATGGCTTGTATATCCTGCGGGGGAAAAACAAGCAGGCCAACCATGACCTTTTGACCCGTGTGGCCCGGCCCTATGATCTGTGGTTTCATGCCGCAGATGGCCCAGGAGCTCATGTCATTTTACGCCGTCCGGGGCCAAGCAGTGACGTTCCTGAAGCAAGCCGGCGGGAGGCGGCCACGATTGCAGCTTTACGCAGTCATTTTGCCCAAGCGGGCAAGGCCGAGGTCATGTGCGCCCACGTCAAGCACGTCAGCCCGATCAAGGGCAAAAAACCGGGCCAGGTCAAGGTCCGCGAAGTACTGGAAACCCTGCGGGTGTCCCTGGATCCAGGGCTGGAGGAACGCCTGCAGACAATATGAGGGTATTTTTTTACAACGAGTAACGTGCCTATTCGTTTGTGCACTTTGCAAACACATTTGCTCCACATGGTGGAAAATTGTCTCTAACAAGAACAAGTAATTTGCCCCAGGATACGAGCATACTGCTCCTGGACCCCGTTATTGAGCATGGCCGGCATGTGCAGTGTGTGCTTGAGGCACACAATCTGCAGGTCGTCTGGTCTACAAGACATCTGTCCGGGCTTGTTCGTATTGATGAGCAGTCTTTTTCCCTTGTCCTGGCGACAGTTGATGGACAGGATATAGATGGTCTGGAATTTTGTGCCCTCTTGCGACGCAGGGAGCAGAGCCAAGGGTCTTCAAGTCTCGGAGTTGTTCTTATCGGCCAGGACCGGCAACGAGAGCAGCTGGTGACCAGAGACCCAGGCATGGATGATTATGTGATCGAGCCCTGTCTGGATGCCGAGATTATCTGGCGTGTCAAACGCAATCTGAAGATGGACAGGTGGAAGCCTCAACACCCCCTTGAGCTGTATGGATTAGATAATACTTACAGCAAAGAAGACCTGCATTCTGTACTCTCAAGTGAGCTGAACCGGGGAAGCAGACGCTCAGACAGTATTGGTGTGGTTCTGATCAAGGTCCAGGGCTGGTCCTTGTTGACCAGGGATTTTGGATCAGCCGGAAGCCAGATAGTTGAAGACATCATTGTCGGCCGAATCCGGGATTTTATCCGCACCTACGATACGCTTTTCCGCATAGATCAGGGCAGGTTCGCCGTACTCCTGCCGCATTCAGATGACCAAGGCGTTCTGGGTTTTATGCACCGTATCCGCCAGGCTTTGACCAAAATCCTGCGCGATGACGTCCAGACCCAAAATGAACTCAGTTCAGTGCATATTGAAGGAATCTGCGCCTCTACAGATATCTCCTCCAGCCCCCAGCCCGATGCAGTTCGCGAATTCTCTACGTACATAGTCCAGCAGGCCGAATCAGAACGTTTTGGACCCGAGCTTGTCTCCATCGGGCTGGGGGCCAGGGGGATGCAGGTGGATCCCGATCCAGGACAGGCAAAGCCTTCATGAGTCTGCGTATTGCCGCCGGCCGCTACAAAGGGCAGAAAATTACCACGGTTTCCGGTCCTGGCTACCGCCCGGCAATGGACAAAGTCCGGCAAGCCCTTTTTTCCATGCTCGAATCCAGGGGGGCTTGCTGGGAAAGTATCCGGGTCCTGGATCTGTTTGCCGGCAGCGGCAGCCTGGGGCTGGAGGCATTAAGCCGGGGTGCTCAGGAGGCCGTTTTTGTCGAACAGTCCCCCAAAGCGGTTCGGGCCTTGCAAGACACCCTGACCAGGTTGCAGATTCCCAAATCACAATGCCGCCTGGTGACCAAAAAGGTGGCCGGCTTTTTGCGTCAGATCCCCAAGCAGAGGTTTGACCTTGTTTTTGTCGACCCCCCCTACGGCCAAAACCTCCTGCATTCCACATTGCACACCTTGCAATCAGGAGGCTGGCTGGCTCAATCCGGACTTGTGGCCGCAGAAGTCGAAGCTGAGAAGGACGTAGAGAATATTTTGGGTCTTGAGCAGGAAGTGAACCGGACCTATGGACAAACAAGGATAGTGATATGGAGAATGAAAAGCCAAAGACCGCGGTCTACCCTGGAACCTTTGATCCCTTAACCAACGGGCATGTGAGCATTGTCCGCCGGGGACTGGATGTCTTTGACATCATTGTCCTGGCCATTGCCAAGGATACCCCTGTTCAGAAACGCCCTTTGTTTTCTCTTGAAGAGAGGGTGAGTATGGCGGAAGAGGTATTTGCCAATTCGTCCCAGGTAGTGGTTGAACCTTTTACCGGGCTGTTGGTGGATTATGTAGAAAACCGGGGTGCTCAGGTTGTGCTTCGGGGGCTGCGGGCTATTTCAGATTTTGAGAACGAATTTCAGATGGCTCTTATGAACCGCCGTTTGAAGCGGGATGTGCACACCTTGTTCATGATGACCGACTACAAGTGGTTGTTTACCAGCTCCTCAATTATTAAGGAGACTGCCGGCCTGGGCGGTGATGTCCAGGGGCTGGTTCCGGAGCCGGTCTGGTTCCGTTTGCGACAGAAGTATGTAATGGATTCATAGCCATGGCTTTAGGAGCAGGCCCGCCGGTTCTCTTTGTGATCGGCCCTACCGGGACGGGGAAAAGCGCTTTGGCCCTGCAGGTGGCCCAGGAAGTGGGAGCCGAGATTGTCAATTGCGATTCCCGGCAGGTGTATGCCGATTTTCCCTGCATCACCGCTCAGCCTTCTGCTGAAGAAAAGGCTAGGTGCACCCATCACCTGTATGGGTTTCTGCCGACCACTGAGTCCATGGATGCCGGAAAGTTTGTCCGCCTGGCCCGGGATGTTCTTGCAGATCTGCATTCCAGAGGGAAGTTGCCTGTCCTGGTGGGCGGCACCGGATTGTATATGCGCTCCCTGATTTATGGATTGGCCCCGATTCCAGATATCCCCAGTGATATCCATGAACATATCCTGGCCAAGTGTCAGGACCAAGGACCGGAAGTGCTCCACCGCAGGCTGCAGGACGTGGATCCAGATACTGCAGCCAGACTGCATCCCCACGACTGGCAGCGGATAACCAGGGCCCTGGAAGTGTATGCGGCAACAGGACGCCCCTTGTCCTGGTGGATTCGAATGCATCCTTGTGACCAACCCCGGTATGCTGCCAAATACATCGGTTTATGGTCTGAGCTTGAAGTTCTGACCCCTCAGTTGCAGTCCAGGATCGAGTATATGTGTGCCCAGGGAGCTCTGCGGGAGGTAGAACAGGCCTGGCAGCGCTGTCCTGACGAATCTGCGCCTGGCTGGTCAAGCATTGGATGCTGGGAGCTTTTACAGTTTTTTGGGGGGCGCTGGTCCCTGGAGGACGCCAAAAAGGCATGGCTGAGCAATACCCGGGCATATGCCAAGCGCCAGTTGACATGGTTTAAAAAGGAGCCAAACATTGAGTGGTGGAGACCGGGAGATGATCTCTTGATTGTTGAGGCAGTGAAGTCCTGGTTTGAGCGTTTTTGAGTTAAGATCAGATGAGTACAAGGTATCCCTACTTTGGGAATTGGGGGCTTAAATGCAGTACAAGGGCACGCTGATCAGCATAAGGGGCCTGGCGTGGGTCGTCGCTTGCCTGATCCTTTTGCAGGGGGACCATTCAGTTTGGGCAGCACAGACCCTGGTAGAGAAGCTGGGTCCCGCCCGCATGAATTGGCAGACCCGCACCTTGATTGCCCGGGGTGAGGCCGGGTATGTGCTTGAAAATGTCGGCGGTGATCAATCGAGACAGCAGACACAAGTACGGAAGGCCCGGCTCCAGGCCATGCGCTCCTTATGGCAGGGCTTGCTCCAGGTGCGCGTTGACAATGACCTGAGAGTGGAGGATAGAGTCCAGGAAAATCCCGATCAGGCCAGGGTTTTACGTGCATATGTCCATGCCTCGCATATCAAGCAGGTTTCGGGTCCAAAAAACGCAGAAATCCTGGACGCCACTGACCAAGAGAAGGGAACCCTGACTTTTGAAGCCCGGTTTCCCTTAACTGGTCAAAGAGCAGCCCAGTGCATCCCCTCCAGCGTGTGGTATGAGGAGCAGGAGCTCTCGGCTCCTGAGGTCAACGCCACAGTGGAGGACACCGGAACTTCGTATACTGGACTGATCGTAGATGCCAGAGGATTGGGGGGAAAGGCTGCCCTTATTTGTCGCTTATTTGATGAGCAGGGCCGGCTCGTGTATGGACCTTCTCTGGTCTCCAGGCAGATTGGAGAAGAAAAGGGCATGGTTGAATATGCCTCATCCCTGCAAAGCGCCCGCGCAAGTTCCAGGGCCGGAGATGCCCCCCTGGTGGTCCGGGCCCGTTCCAGGCATGCCGGCTCCCGTACAGAGTTTGTGGTCCCCGGAAGCGAGGTCCATTCTGCGTGGCCCGCCGGGACGGGAGAGGTTTTCAGACGGGGTAAAGTGATCATCTTGTTGCAGGAAGAAGATGGAGATCACGTTGTGGAATACCCTTTGGATCAATCATGAACATGAAGAATAAAGAACGTATATCATGTCTATCGCATTGAACAAAAAGCGGCTCCTGGTCTGT
>JBKHIL010000098.1:0-6533 GCA_046538645.1 Desulfovermiculus sp. | reverse complement strand
TTTCAGATTTGCCCCAGGTAAAGATTAAATCATATCCAAAATTCAGGATAATATCGGCTCTTGGGGATGTTGTTCACCACTAGGGCCACCAGAAGCATGATCACGGCCCCGCTCCCGGCCGGTATCAGGGCATAGAGATATCCCAGGGCATGGATCTGGTCGCTGCCGATGACTGCGATCAGGGCGCTGGCTCCGCCGGGGGGATGCAGGGTCTTGGTCAGGTGCATGACGGCAATCGCCGTGGCCACAGCCACAGCTGAGGCCAGCCACATCTGCCCGCCCAGGATTTGAAAACTGGCCACCCCGATCACAGCGGAGATAACGTGACCGCCGACCAGGTTCCGGGGCTGGGCCAGGGGACTCTTGATCGCCCCGTAGATGAGCACTGCCGAGGCCCCAAAGGATCCGATAATCATGATCATATCTGAATTGGAGAGAAAACTAAAATGCACAATACCAACAGCGGCAATGCCCAAAAAGGAACCAATCCAGGACCAGATGACTTCTGATATACTTACCCGGGGCGGGCTGGTGGTTGTTCCCCTCATTTTTTGCCAATATCTCATTTGTTGCTCCGTTGTTGCTTTGTTACGGTTGCGGTGAGAATCATTTCTTTCCCGGGACCATGGCCAAAGCGCCGAGCAGGTCGTCGCGGGAGACGATACCCACCAGGCGATCCTTTTCAAGGACCGGGACCCGATTGATGTTCTTTTCCCGCATCAGCTCAAATATTTCATGCATCGCTGTATCCGGAGAAACTGTGATTGGTGGAGAGGACATAATATCAGCAGCCACCTGACCTTTGATCTTCAAGGCCGGGCATCCTTTGCTCCCCATACAGGCGGCCACCAGAGCCATGAAAGTCTGGTCTGTATCAGCAGCCATCCGGCGCATGAAATCCTTTTCCGAAATCACCCCCACCACGGCTTCATCTTTTTTCTCCACCACCGGAACACCGGCCACCTGGACTTGAGCCAGAAGCCTGGCCACCTCCAGGACTGGCTGGTCGGAATGTACAAAATGAACGGGACTGGTCATAATTTGCCGAACCGGAGTGGACAAAATCCTCTTATGGGCATGGAAATAGGCAATTTTATACACTTCCTTGAAATCTCCCGGAGTGATGTCCAGGTACCCGGAAATATTTTTCATTGCGGCTAATATATCCTGATCCGTCATGTTTTCCGGATCCAGGCCAAATAAGACATTCCCGGCTGCTTCTTTGTCTCTGGAGTGAAGAGGGGACATAAATACTCCTTGATTTTTCAGCTTTATATCCGGCAGATTATGAACTTGTTATTTCAAGGCTATCAATGTTTGATGCGTATTTCTATACCAAATTGGTGGCAATGTTTTTGATGTGGATCAAATCAGTTTTGAACAAAATGCGGTAAGTGTCCTAAAAACAAAGTCAGCATATGGCTGGTCTGATCTTGTCCAAAAACAAAGAGAAATCACATGTCTTGGTTTAAACGCTTGATAATCCTCGTTTTGCTGGCCGCTTTGGTCCTGGCGGGAATCAAGCTGGTCCATTTGCGCAAGCAGCAGATTCGTTCGGTGACCTCCCCGCAAAAGCCGGCTCTGGTGGTGCATACAACGCGGGTACGTGATGGCAGCCTGGATATCACCCAGACCTATCGAGGAATTGTCCGGCCGGAGCGGACTGTGGCCCTCACGCCTCGTATCCAGGGGCGGATTGAGAACATGCACGGGGAGGCCGGAGACAAGATCCAGGCCGGACAGGTTCTGGTGCGCATTGATGATCAGGAGATCCAACAGGATATTGATGCCCTGCGGGCGGAAAAAGAGGGCATTGAAAGCCGGATCTGGATTTTGCAAAAGACCTATGAGCGGCAGGAAAAGCTCGTCAAACAGGGAAATATTTCCCGGGATGTTTTTGATCAAACCACATCTGATCTCCAGCAGGCCCGGGCGGATCGGAAAAAAGCTGATCATCAGCTGGCCCAGGCCCGAGCCAGACTGAGCTATACCCGGTTAAAATCAGAAATGAACGGCCGAATCCAGGAACGGATGCAGGAGCCAGGGGATATGGCCCAGCCCGGGAAGCCGGTTCTGCTCCTTGAGGACGAATCTGCCGGATACAATATTCATGTCCGCATCCCGGCTGCGGTTCAAACCACAGTCCAGCCAGATCAAAAAATCGTCATCACATCCAAGGGACGAATGGAAAAAGCCGCCATTACCCGCATTCATCCAGCCACCGCCCAAGGCTCGGCCCTGGTCGAGATTGAGGCCTTTGTCCAGGAGCCTCCCTTCGGTCTGGCCAGCGGGTCCAGCCTGGAGACAGAGCTTGTCATTGCCCGGATCTCGGGGATGATCGTACCCTCCCGGGCCGTGTTCAGCCAGAAACAGAAAGACTTTGTTTTTGTTGTGAGTGAGGACCAGCGCATACAGCAGCACCAGGTGCAAGTCATGGCCAGGACAGCGGACAAGGCGGCAGTGCAGGGCGATCTGAGCACAGGTCAGCACGTGGTGGTCGGTCCTTTGTCCCAGCTGATGCGCTTGAGCCCGGATATGAAGGTTGATGTGGCCGGGGAGCCTGTTCCATGAGCCTGGTGGACAAGACCTTTGATCACCCCCACCTGGTCCTGGCGATTATCCTGCTGGGCGTGGCCTTAGGACTGGTCAGCTTCCAGCGCCTGCCTCAGAACCTGTTCCCTGAGGCCAACTATCCTTCCGTTTCAGTGCTTCTGGTCTGGCCCGGGGCGGCGGCCGAGGATGTCCAGGACCAGGTGACCAGGTATGTGGACGCCGAGCTGGCCTCTCTGGATCAGAGCCGGGATGTGCGGGGAGTCAGCAAGGATGAAGTGGCCGCCCTGAGTGTGGAGTTTGAATATACCAAGGGTATTGATGCCGCTGTTGTGGATGTCAGTGCAGCCCTGGACCGCATACGCTCCAGCCTGCCCTCAGAACTTCTTCCTCCCCGCATATTCCGGGTCACGGACGCCACCACCCCGGTGGCCACCCTGGCCGTACGTCCGCAAACGGATGTCTTCCTGGATATGAGCACAGTGCGTCAGCTCTGTGACAATGATCTGCGCGAGGCGCTGCTGCGTACTCCAGAGATCTCCCAGGTGGAGGTCTTTGGAGGGCAAAGGCCGGAAGTGCGTCTGGCTGTGGATCGGATCAAGCTGGAGGAACATGGGCTGAGCATAAGCGATCTGACCGCGGCCATTTCCGTCCAGAATCAAAATATTCCAGGCGGGACCGTTATCCGTGAACGTGAGCAATTCCTGATCAGTATTCAGGGAGAAAAGCTTCAGGCCCAGGCTCTGGGGGATATTGTTCTGGCCAGCGACGGCTCTGGGGAGATCCATGTTCGGGATGTGGCTGAGATCTCTTTTGCCCATCAGGACAGGTTCTCCTTTTTCCGGGGCAATGGGCAGGAGGCGGTGGGGGTGAACATCCTGCGCCCGGAGACCGGACATGTCAGCTCCACTCTGGCTTCGCTCAAAGAACATCTGCCAAGAATCAACGATGATTTTCCCAATTTGAGCCTGGAGATCGTGGACACCGGCGGAGATATCATTAAGACCTCGATTCAGAACATGATCTCCGCCCTGCGCGATGCTGTGCTCCTGACTGTGGCTGTGATCTTTCTGCTCCTGGCCCGGACCCGGGCTACATTTTTGACTGTGGTCTCCATCCCCTTCACCTTTTTGCTCACTTTTGCCGGAATGCGGTTATTGGGTCTGGAACTCAACATAGTGACCATGACCGGGATCATTCTGGCTGTGGGTTTGCTGGTGGATGATTCCATTGTGGTTATCGAGAACATCGAGCGTCATTTCCGCAGTCAAGGGAGAAGTGCTTTGCAGGCGGCACGCGAGGGAACCAGGGAGATATATCTGGCCGACTTTTCCGGGACTTTGACCACAGTGGCTGTTCTTGTACCCATAATGTTCGTGGGCGGATATCCCCAGCAGATCCTGCGGCCCTTGGCCTTAACCCTGTCCCTGGCCCTTGTTTTTTCCTATCTGGTCTCCATTACCATCATTCCGCTTCTGGCCCCCTATCTTCTGGGTTCTTCACGGATAGAAAACAGAATCGCATCAGTCCTGGATTGGATATCCTCCCGGTTGATTCTTCCCCTGCAGGCCTTTTTTGTCCGGGTGTACACCCTGGGCTCTGGAGTACGCTGGCTGTTCATTCCCTTGGGTATTGTGATTTTGATCGTCAGCATGCGCCAGATGCCTCTGGCCGGCAAGGATCTCATGCCGCCCATGGATACCGGAATTATTATGGTCGAGTTCCAAACTGCACCCGGGATGCCGGTTGAAAAGACCCAGAAGGTTGTGCAGAGCATGGAAGAAACGATTGCCGGATTTCCGGGTTTTATACGCATGTCCACCAAGGGCGGGGCAGAGCCTGGAGTGATCAGTTTCGGAGCCGAACGGACACCGCAGGAAGGACTCATCACGGCGCATTTTGTGGACCGCTTCTCCCGGGAGAAGTCAATCTGGGAAATGGAAGCCGAAATGCGTCATGCCTTTTCCCGCCTGCCGGGGCTGGAAAGTTTGAGCATCTATGAGTACGGAGCCACCCCCTTATCCTCGATCAGCGCCCCGGTGGATGTACAGATTGCCGGCCCGGATCCCCTGGTCCTGGACCGCGTTGCCGGACAGGTGGAGGACAGTTTGTGGCAGGTGCCGGGACTAAACGGGATCAGCAGGTCCTGGGAGCGAAACAGGGAGGAAGTGGAACTGGTCCTTAATCATCAGCGCATGGCTGCCTACGGGCTCACAGCGGAACAGATCAGCCAAACCCTGGCCTTTGCCACTCAGGGAGTGCAGGCTTCTGAGCTGCGCATCCCGGGACAGAAAGGAATTGCGGTCCGGGTCCGGCTCGAATCCGGGGGTTCGTGGTCAGTAGATGATTTACAAGACGTCACGGTCATGTCGGCCCAAGGACCCATCCCTTTACGCGAGGTGGCTGAATTTGATCGCGTGCTGACCCAGGACAGGTTTATCCGCGAGGATCTGCAAAGCGTGGTAAATGTTTACGGCTATCGGGACACCACTGCCATATCCCATCTGCAGGAAGGGGTGAACAAGGCCTTGGACGATCTGGATCTTCCCCCTGGATACAGCATACATCAGGAAGGAGAAGTGAAATACATGAATGAAAGCTTCTCCCGGCTGGGGCAGGCCATCATATTGTCCCTGGTCCTGCTCTACTTCTCTTTAGTGCCCATCTTTCGATCCTTTGGCCAGCCTTTAACGATCATGGTGGCCATTCCTCTGGCCTTTATCGGGGTCTCCTGGGGTATGCTCCTGGCCGGCAAGCACTTCTGCATGCCGGCTTCCATGGGCATGATCCTGCTCTCCGGGATTGTGGTCAACAACTCCATCTTGCTCCTGGACTTTATCAATCAGGCCCGGGAAAATGGTACAGCCAGGCATGAGGCCATTATTCAGGCCATTCGCACCCGGACCCGGCCCATTGTCATGACTGCCTTAAGCACCATGACCGGGATGCTGCCCATCGCCATGGAACTGGCCGTGGGGCTGGAACGGCTTTCTCCCCTGGCCGTAGTCGCCATTGGCGGGCTATTGATTTCCACTCTGCTCACCCTGGTCTATGTGCCGCTTTTCTATACTGTGTTTGATGATCTGCTGATGAAGTTTAAGCAGATGAGGGGCTGACTTACATATTTTCAGCCCAGTCAATAGAGTGAAGATTTTTGACGCGAAGGAATTCCTTCATATTGTGGGTAATGAGGATGAGCTTGTTGGCCATAGCCACAGATGCAATTTGAGTATCTCTCTCACTGATAGGCATACCTTTTTGTTCAAGATCGGTTCGAATAAGTGCGTACGCAGATGCGGCATGCGCATCAAAAGGATACAGCTGCAGCAGGGAAGCAATATGCTGTATTTTCAGTGTCCGTTCTTGTTTTTTGTTCGGCGATTTTTCTATTCCGTACAGGATCTCGGCAAGGCTAATTGTCGACAGGGATAATTCACTCGGAGAATACTGCTTGATTCTTTGAATCACGCTGTGTTTTCCGCGCATCCAGTAACTGATAATATTTGTATCCAGAAGGTACATTGTCTGCTCTGACTATAAATTTACCGTATTTATGTGCTTATCTGTCCAGGTGGATATCTTTAATGGGCAAAGGCTCAGATATCTGGAAATCTGGATCCGGAGTAAAAAGGTCCCAAAAATCCTCTGGCCATTTCCTTTTGTGCACAGGTTCAAGGACAACCTTGTCCCCATCTTTGTATATATAGACTTCCTGACCCTCGAAACGAAATTCCTTAGGAAGTCGAACAGCTTGTGAGCGGCCATTTTGAAATATTTTAGCCCTGGCAGTCATATGTACCTCCACGCAAATAATATATACCAATATATATTTTATTTATTTCCAAGTCAATACGTATAAGGAAAACATACAAGGTGATTTTGTTCTCAGGTGTAAGGAGCCTGGAGTGATCAGGTTTCAGCGCCGCCCCTGGCCGCAGCCGCCCAGTATGATCAAGTAAGAAACATTGAATTACCTCCTCCGT
>JBKHIL010000097.1:0-6548 GCA_046538645.1 Desulfovermiculus sp. | reverse complement strand
GAATCTGTTCAAGCCTGATCTCCGGCGAGTGCAAAATCATGTTTTGCACTCGCCACGAGAGGTCAGAAGGTTGGCTGGTTATTGAATCTCTGCATGGTATTCCTGCAGGGACTTGATGGTGTCCTGCTGGTTTCGCTTGGCCTTTATGCCCTCAGCTGCGGCGGCAGCTGCAGCGACTGTGGTAATATAAGGGATATTGTGCTGGATCGCGGACTTCCGGATATAGGAGTCGTCAGTGACACTCAGCTTGCCTGCCGGGGTGTTAACGATCAACTGGATCTCTCCGTTCTTGATTGCATCCACAATGTTGGGTCTGCCCTGGTGCAGTTTCAAGATCGGTTCGCTTTCCAGCCCGTAATTGTTCAAAAAGTCGCACGTCCCCTCGGTACTGAAAAGCTTAAAACCCAGCTCCACAAATTGCCTGGCTGCCTGAGCCAGCTTTTCATCCCGGTCCCGCTCGCACACGGTTATAAGAACCGCCCCTTTGGTGGGCAGGATGGACTTAGCCGCCTTTTGGGCCTTGTAAAAGGCCAGGCCGTAAGATGAGGCCAGGCCCAGGACTTCGCCTGTGGAGCGCATTTCCGGACCAATGACCGGGTCGACTTCAGGGAACATGGAAAAAGGGAAGACCGCTTCTTTGACCCCAAAGTAGGGTACGTTGGTGATGCTTAAATCAAAGTCCCCGAGTTTCTTCCCGAGCATGATCTGGGTGGCGATCCTGGCCATGGAGATCCCGCAGACCTTGGAGACTATGGGCACGGTCCTGGACGCTCTGGGGTTGGCCTCCAGGACATAGACCCGATCCTGCCAGATGGCGTACTGCATGTTCATGAGGCCGATGACCTTGAGTTCACTGGCAATCTTTCTGGTATATTTGTAAATGGTCTCCAGGTGCTTTTCAGGTATGTTCACAGGCGGAATCACGCAGGCAGAGTCTCCGGAGTGCACCCCGGCCTGTTCAATATGCTCCATGACCGCAGGCACAAAGGCATCAACGCCGTCGGCAATCGCATCTGCCTCCGCTTCTATGGCATTGTCCAGATACTTGTCGATCAGGATAGGCCGGTCCGGATTCACACCCACAGCGCTTTGGGCGTAATCTTTAAGCATTTCGCTGTCGTAAACGATCTCCATTCCCCTGCCGCCCAGGACATAGGAAGGACGAACCATCAGGGGATAGCCTATCCTCTCAGCAATATCCAGGGCTTCCTGCACAGAGCTGGCCATATCACTTTCGGCCATGGGAATATCAAGCCTGTCCATGATTTGCCGGAAGCGGTCCCTGTCTTCAGCCAGATCAATGGTCTCCGGGCTGGTGCCCAGGATGTTCACTCCAGCCTCTTCCAGTTCCCGGGCAATGTTGAGCGGAGTCTGCCCGCCGAATTGGCAGATTATGCCCTTGGGCTTTTCCTTTCTGTAGATCTGGAGCACGTCTTCAACCGTCAGGGGCTCGAAGTACAGCTTATCAGAGGTGTCGTAGTCAGTGGACACGGTCTCGGGATTGCAGTTGACCATGATGGTTTCAAATTCCTGATCCCTGAGGGCAAAGGCAGCATGCACGCAGCAGTAATCAAACTCAATGCCTTGTCCGATGCGATTCGGGCCGCCTCCCAGAATCATGACTTTATCATCTGTTTTGCTGGCTACACTCTTATCCGGGGCGTTGTAGGTGGAGTAGTAGTAATAGGCATCCTCCACTCCGCTGACCGGTACGGTCTGCCACCCCTCGACCAGGCCCAGGGACTCCCTCTGCTCTCGTATCTTTTTCTCCGGAATACCTAAAATCTGGGCCAGGTAGAAGTCGGCAAACCCGTCCAGCTTGGCCTGGCGCAGCAAATCGTCGGGCAGACTTTTGCCCTTGTAAGTTAAAATCTCTTCTTCGAGTTCCACCAGTTCCTTCATCTGCTGCAGAAACCAGGGCTTGATCGCGGTCTTATCATAGAGTTCACCCAGGTCCGCACCCTTGCGCAGGGCCTCGTAGAGAATAAACTGCCTCTCGCTGGACGGTTCGGAGAGCCTGAGCATGAGATCTTCCAGGGAAAGGGTGTTGAAGTCTCTGGCAAAGCCGAGGCCGTAACGCCCGCTTTCCAGGGAGCGGATGGCCTTTTGCAGACCTTCCTTGTAGGTCTTGCCAATACTCATGACCTCGCCCACCGCCCGCATCTGGGTGCCCAGCTTGTCCTCAATGTTTTTAAATTTTTCAAAGGCCCATCTGGGGAACTTGACCACCACATAGTCGGCGGCGGGGACGTATCTGTCCAGGGTGCCCTCCTTCCAGTAGGGGATGTCTCCCAGGTTCAACCCCCCGGCCAGCTTGGAGGAGATAAGGGCTATGGGAAAGCCGGTGGCCTTGGAAGCCAGGGCAGAGGATCTGGAGGTGCGAGGATTTATCTCAATGACCACCACCCGGCCGGTTTCGGGATTGTGGGCGAACTGAATGTTCGTGCCCCCGATGACTTCAATGGCTTCGACAATGGCATAGGAAAACTCCTGCAGCCTCTGTTGCAGGTCCTGGTCAATAGTCAGCATGGGGGCGGTGCAAAAGGAATCACCGGTGTGTACGCCCATGGGGTCGACGTTTTCAATAAAGCAGACCGTGATCATTTTGTTCTTGCTGTCCCGCACCACTTCCAGCTCCAGTTCTTCCCAGCCCAGCACCGACTCCTCGATCAGGACCTGGTTGACCATGCTGGCGTTTAATCCTCTTGCAGCTATAGTGCGCAGCTCTTCAACATTATAAACGAGTCCTCCACCGGTCCCGCCCATGGTATAAGCCGGCCGGACCACGACCGGATAGCCGAGATCATTGGCTATCTCTTCGGCCCCATCAATTGAGGAGACAGCGTGGCTTTTCGGCATCTCAATGCCCAGCCTGTCCATGGTCTGCTTAAAGGCGGTCCGGTCTTCTCCCCTCTCAATGGCATCTATCTGCACCCCTATGACCTTGACCCCGTATTTGTCCAGGACTCCGGCCTGGTAGAGCTCTGAGGACAGATTCAGCCCTGATTGACCTCCAAGATTCGGGAGCAGGGCATCGGGACGCTCTTTGGCAATGATTCTTTCCAGGGTGTCAACGTTTAAAGGTTCAATATATGTTACATCAGCCATGCCCGGGTCGGTCATGATTGTGGCCGGGTTGGAGTTGACCAGGACGATTTCGTAGCCCAGCTCCCGCAGGGCCTTGCAGGCCTGGGTGCCGGAATAGTCAAATTCACAGGCCTGTCCGATCACTATCGGTCCTGAACCGATAATCATCACTTTGCTGATATCTGTCCTCTTGCTCATGTTGTACAAACCTTCCTCTAAAGTGCTGGAGGTTGGAGACAAAGGGAAATATCCATAATGAAGTTCACTGCAAAATCTTGTTATCATAATAAAAAAATAAAAACTCTGTCAAATTTTTCCATCATGGGGCGGATAAAGGGCAGGGTCTCCAGTCGATATGAGGTATATCCCAGGCAGAAATTGGAGACAGGCATGCGGGTCGGCTCCAGCAAGAATACTCGCGCTTGAGTGTTTATCGTTATTATACTTTACAACATCCCTGATACAGAGTAAATACAATACCAATATGGGAAAAACTATGTTTCGGTACGACAGAATAAGGGGGAGGAACCATGCAGAGCACTGAACTCATCGATATGCTCAACAGAGACTTGCGGGAAGAGCACGCGGCAGTGCTGCGATATCTGATCCACAGCTACACCGAAGGCGAGGATACTCCCATCGGGGGCAAGCTTTTGACCCGGTCCAGAGAAGAGATGTGGCACATGCACTGGCTGGGAATGGTCATCGGCCATCTGGGCGGAGAGCCGGATCTGACTCCGGCCGAGTATCCTTTTGATCCCTCCAGTCGGGCCAGTATTCTTAAGTCCTACATAGCCTATGAGCAAAAGCTCGTGCCCCACTACAGGGCCGAGGCGGAAAAGGTGAGTGATGCGCATATCAGGCGTGTTCTAGAGCGAGAAGCATGGGAATCGGATTTTCACGCCCAAGCTTTTCAGAGGCTGCTGGACAAGCTTGACCCTGATGAGGCCGGAAAGTTGCCCCAAGGAGAAGCGGAGCTGCCGCAGGATTTTCTGGACACCCTGCAGCAGGAGGTTGTGGCCAAGTATACAGAGATGCTGGAACATATTCGTCATAGCTGGGTCCTGCAAAAAAGCGGCACTCTGAGCTGGCGGCTCATGGACCAGGCCATGGAAAAGATGCGCCATTTGGCCCATTTTGCCGAAGATGTGGCCGAGAACGGAGTAATTCCCGCCTTTTCAGCCCAGGAGTACTCCCAAAGCCGTGAACCGGCTCTGGCCCTGGGCGCAAGTCAAAAGCGCCTGCAAGCAGGTTTACAGCGGCACAAAGAGCTCCAAAAGAATGAGGAAACCGCCAAACACGCCGGGCTGGTCCTGAATCTGGATCTGACCCTGAAACAGGAGCAGTACCAGGAAGCAGAGATAGATGGCTGGCTTTCCGGCATGTAGATCCGCCTGCAAGATATCAGCTCATGTGCAGCCAGCCCGGTATTGCCCTTCATTCCCGGGGATCCAGCCGGGGACAAGCCGTTTTATGGAAGCGGCTGCTCAAGCCATCCGGCCAGAAAGTCTTGACTGGTACCCCCGGTCCGGAGGTGCTCAATCAAGGCTGAGCCGAAGACCACGGCGTCCACACTGTCCTCCAGTCCCTGGAGCTGATCTGGTGAGCTCAGACCAAAGCCCAGGGCGATGGGCTGGGAAAAGATGTCCCGGGCCTGACGCAGCTGTTGCACGAGAAGGGGCGGAAGGGCGGTTCTGGATCCTGTCGTGCCCATGACGGATACGAAATAGACAAACCCCCGGGCCCGCCGGGCGTAGGCCTGCATACGTTCCGGGCTGGTGTTCAGGCCCACCAGGCTGATCAGGGTTACCCCGTGTTCTGAGAGCAAAGCTTCGATGTCCTTGTTTTCTTCCAAAGGCAGATCCGGAATGATGATTCCCTGTACCCCGGCCTGGGCGGCGTCAACAGCCAGCTGTTTCCATCCATACTGCATAAAGGGGTTGGCATAGCCCATGAGGACCAGGCCGGCCCTGATCTGTCCGTTTCGTGCCCGCAGCCCGTGCAGAATCCATTCCAGGTTCACCCCCCGCCCCAGACACTCCTGCGCTGCTTCATCCACGACAGGACCATCTGCTACAGGATCGGTAAACGGGACCCCGATTTCAATGATATCGGCACCGTATTGTTCCAATTTATTAAGTTCATCCCAAAATGTTTCCAATCCGGGAAATCCGGCCGGGAGATACGGGATCAATGCCTTGCGGCCCCGGTCGTTGGCGGTGCGGATTTTGTCCTGCAATATATCCTGGCTCATGTCTGCTGCTCCTGATAAAGACCTTGGTTGATGACAATATCCAGATCCTTGTCTCCCCGGCCGGAGAGGTTGACCATGACGTCCTGGTTTAAAAAGCGGGATGTGTTGTCCAGAACATAGGCCAGGGCATGGGAGCTCTCAAGGGCCGGGATGATTCCTTCCATGTGGCTGAGCTTCTGGAAGGCATTCAAGGCCTGGACATCGTTGACCGCCCGGTACTTGACCCGGCCGGAGCGCATGAGATGTACATGTTCCGGGCCCACACCGGGATAGTCCAGGCCGGGAGCTACGGAATGTGAAGGCTCGATCTGACCGTCAGGGGTCTGGAGCAGGTAACTCAAGGTTCCATGCAGTACCCCGGCCGTGCCCCGGGTCACTGTGGCCGAGTGGTGGCAGTCCGGACTGCCCTGACCTGCAGCCTCCACACCGATGAGTCCGACCTGGGTATGGGGCACAAAGGGGTGAAAGATGCCCATGGCATTGGATCCGCCGCCCACACAGGCCACGACTTGATCCGGGAGGCGGCCGATGAGCTTTTGGCTTTGCTCCAGGGCTTCATTTCCGATCACGCACTGCAGGTCCCGGACCAGGGTGGGAAAGGGATGAGGGCCGACCACTGAGCCCAGGCAGTAGTGGGTTGTCTCCTGCTCCGCAATCCAGTGCCGCAGGGCGGCGTTGATAGCGTCCTTTAAGGTCTGGGTGGAATGCTCCACAGCCCTGACCTCGGCCCCCAAGAGTTCCATGCGCCGGACGTTCTGTGACTGGCGCTGCACATCCTTGGCTCCCATGTACACGATACACTTCAGGCCGAACATGGCCGCGGCAGTGGCAGAGGCCACTCCGTGCTGACCGGCCCCGGTCTCGGCCAAAAGGCAAGTTTTGCCCATCTTTTGGGCCAGCAGGGCCTGACCTACTGTGTTGTTGATCTTGTGCGCCCCGGTGTGGGCCAGGTCCTCACGCTTGAGCCACAGCCGGCATCCGAGCTCGTCAGACAAGCGGGAGCAGAAGCTCAGAGGGGTCGGGCGGCCCACTGCCTGCGTGAGCACTGTGTTCAGCTCGGCCTGAAATTCTTGACCGGCCATGATGGTTTCCATGGCCTGTTCCAGCTCAAGTAAGGGTGGCATGAGCAGCTCCGGGACGAACTGTCCGCCAAAGTCACCGAAATAACCTTTTTTCATGGTTTACTCCTTTGAGGTGATCATTCGTA
>JBKHIL010000096.1:0-6556 GCA_046538645.1 Desulfovermiculus sp. | reverse complement strand
GGTCCTCTTTGGCTGGATTAATGCTTCCCTCCAGTCGAGCATAAAGGACTGAGATCTTCGAATTGTCGGCTGAAGCTGCCTGGGACACGTGGGTTGGGCTGAAGATGTTCCATGTCAGGGCCAAAATGGCCCAGCAGATAAGACTTAGACACACAAGAGGGAGGAGAAAGCGATGGAAGCGGCCCACGAAAACCCCCGGTACTGGCTGCCCTGCATCCAAAACAGGGATTAAGGGAACATACATGTATTTTCAATAAATTCTACGTCGTGCAGAGACGATTGACAAGGGGGTCCTGTGCAAGGTGGGAAGGTTACTCACCGGATACTGGGCAGATTCATTGATGGATCTTAAGGATTGAGGCTGAATCAAAGAGCTCTGAACAGGCCCTATGGCCAGAGCTGAAAATGTATGCTCATCTATTGACTGTCCGGACGGTTGATAATTTTTTTATCGCACTGGAGGTGCAAAATGAACAAGTTTATTTTGGTGATGGCTGCGTGTCTGTTGATGACCGGGGGCAATGCCCGGGCCGGGGAAGTGAAAGGAGTACATATCCCTGAATCCCTGAGTGCAGGTGATGTGCAGCTAAAGCTCAATGGGGCCGGGGTCAGGAATAAGTTTTTTCTCAATCTGTACGTCGGCTCCTTATATCTGGAGGTGCCCTCACATAAAGGCCGGGAGGTCATTTCGGCCGATGAGCCCATGGCCATCCGCCTGCATATCCTGTCCAAGCTGATTACTTCTAAGAAAATGGAGGAGGCAACAAGGGAAGGGTTTGTGCAGGCCACAAACGGAGATATCGCTCCAATCCAAGAGCGGATGGAAGAGTTCATTTCCTTGTTTAAGCAAGAGGAGATCGGCACAGGGGATGTCTTTGATTTTGTCTATCGGCCGGAAAAAGGAATTCAGGAAGATAATGGGGATACGAGAGATTCTTCCCGGGCCAGTTCAGCACCCTGTTCGGTCTGACTGAGATACATGACGCTCATAGAGCTGCGTCCGTCCACTTTGAGCATGATCGGGCGCTTCAGGCGGACATGGGCCACATGTTCTGTCTCTTCCATCACCTCCAGGCTGGTCAACCAGTCCCAATCCAGGGATCCAAAGCGTTTTTGGGTCACTGTGATATAATTAATACCCAGGGTGGTGATGTTGTGAAAAAAATGGGAGCCTTGGGAGGGTTCGGCCTTGAGCTTATCCGATCCGGTTTCCACAATGGCACCCACCCCATGGATGTCTTTCCAATTGACCGGGATGCCCAGAAAACGATCGGCTGAACCCCACCGTCCCGGGCCAATGAGCAGGTAATTGCGGTTTTCACTGGCCAGTTTGGCATTGATCTTGCTGATTTCCTTAGCGATTTCCCTGGTTCTGGCCGGGTCGAAGACATCAGGCTTCACATAGAGGATATCCTGCATGTCCCCGCGCTCAGTGTTGCCTAAGGCCTTTGTAGACAGACAAAAGGCCTTTTCTCTGTCATCCGGGGTGATATCCACCTGTCTGGATTCGGCCCGGGCGGTCATGGGCCGGACCTGTAAAAAGGCGAACTCTGCCTGTGCCGAGTTTGCGTCAGGCAGGTTGACAGAGAACTCAATCTCCACTGGGGTGCCCATACCCCGTTGGCCCAAATCAAGAGCGGCCTCTAAGATGCCGGCCAAGGGAACCTGATTGTGTTTGAGGATCTGGGCAAAGGTCAGCACCGGATACCCCCGGCTGGTATGGGAATCACGGATACGGTTTTCCTGGGGCAGATAGGTGCTGGATAAAAGACGCATGGGCGGCTCATGGACGGCGTCCATGATATCCCGGCGGGTCAGGTTGCTGGAGTCGTTGATGTCTAAGGCCTGGCAGACCTGCTGCATGGACAGGCAGTAAAACTCCTGCTGGGCATTGCTTAACATGTCTTCCACAGTGGACCGCTGGGGTTGTATCTGGGGATACTTGGGGCAAAAGCGCAGAGACTGCTCCCCTTCCACCACCATTTTCCCCAGCCCCATGGCGATGGTGGCAATTCCATCTTCAGGCTTCATGCGGGCAAAAGGATAGTAGTTGTGGGATTGAGCCACTCCGGAGATGGCCGGATAGAAGAACGAATTGTAATTTTTTCCGGCCAGTTGCTGAATAATGACCGCCATTTGCTCTTCTTCGGTCCGCTGTCCGACGCGGCGGGAAAAGGCCTTGGGAGCCTGATAATAGGTAGAGGCATAGACCAGCTTGACGGCCCGGAGCAGCTGTTCCAGTCGTTCTTCCAGGGCCGGGCAGTCATTGGTCAGCATGTATGTGCTGTACAGTCCGGCGTAAGCCCGAAACTGAGAGTCCTCTAAAAGGCTGGAAGAGCGCACTGCCAGGGGGTATCGTACCTTCTCCAGGTAGGCGCGCAGGTTCTCATGGACCCAAGCCGGGAAGGTGCCCTGGACAAAATGATGGGCAATCTGCTCATCGGGCAGGTCAGTGGTGGCCAGATCACTCAAGCTGTTGAGCAAAACGAACTCTTCAAATGCATCAGTGGTTAAGACCAGGGTCTGGGGAACATAAATGCGGATATCTTCAAATTCAGAAAATGCGTCCGGATCTTGGCGCAGTAAAGTAGTCAGAAAGGCCAGTCCCCGGGCCTTGCCCCCCAGAGAGCCCTTGCCCAGTTTGAGAAAATCCGTATCCGGGTCAAAGGACTCAGGATCAAAGTCCACAACCACCCCGCGTTGCCGTTCCCTCCGTCTGGCCCGGATAGCCTCGAGAAGGAACTGGCGGTGGCTTTCTACGTCTTCGAAGTCTCCATGCCGCAATGGCCTCACTTTACTGGCCAGTTCAACCTCAGTGCGGGCAAAAAGCCACCTGGAAAAATCGTTGTTGTTGCAGTGCTGGACAAAAGACTCATCCGGGATGGTGGCAAAGAGTTTTTCCAGAGTCCGCAAGTTGGAGGCCCGGGCAATTTCTCTGCCATCGGGCATCTTGAACACAAAATCTCCAAATCCCAGGCGATGTTTAAAGAAGGTGCGTATCTCGTCGTGCAAAGAGGGGGAGTTTTTGTCCACAAAGTCGGCCGGAATGTTTTTTGCCAAAGCTGCATTGGATGGTTCGGAACTGCCCAGGATGAGCGGAATATCGAAGTGATCTTTTTTGACTTGGCGCAGAAATTGTATGCCGGCGTCATCTTGCAGGTGACACTGCTTGGGGAAACGGACGTCCGAGATGACCCCCAGGATATAGCGTTCATACTTTCGGTATAACGAAATGGCCTCCTCATAATCTTCAGCCACCAGGATTTTAGGCCGGGCCCGCATGGTCAGCAGACGGTGCTCTTCATTGAGGCCTTCTTCCATGATTTCCTGTGTCTGGATGACCAGCTCCTTGTAAAAGATGGGCAAGAGGGAAGAAAGATAGATAGGGGAGTCCTCGACAAAGAGGATGACCCGGATTCCGCCATATTCAGTGTCTGCGTCCACATTCATGGCATCTTCAGTGCTCTTGATGACTGCCAGCAGCAGATCTGTGCTTCCGGTCCAGACAAAGATGCGATCTATTCCCGGAGGGCGGGTTTTGCTGATCACGCACTCCCGGGAGGGGATGGATGAATGAGAGAAAAGGACCACCGGAAGATCCGGAGCCTGCTGCTTGATTTTCTGCCCCAAGACAAAGGCGTCCATATCAGCAAGCCTGGGCATGGTGATGACCAGGTCGAATTTTTTTTCCTTAAGCTTGCGCAGGGTGTCTTCAGCTGTGGCTGTCCAGGTCAGGCGAGGAGGATGACTTAAGTTCAGTCCCCGATACTCGTTGATGATCCGCTCCGACAGGCAGCAGTCCTGCTCCATGATCCATGCGTCATAGGGGGTGGAAACCAAAAGGATTTCCCTGATTTTTCGAGCCATGAGCTCATGAAAGAGCTTGAAATGAGGATCAAAGCTTTGGCTGAAAATGGTGTTGTTCAAAGACATATTTGGAGATTTCTC
The DNA here is from genome assembly GCA_046538645.1 of Desulfovermiculus sp. GTDB lineage: Bacteria > Desulfobacterota > Desulfovibrionia > Desulfovibrionales > Desulfothermaceae > Desulfovermiculus. Next base: position 2,608 of record JBKHIL010000096.1, on the reverse strand, counting down.
TTGATCAAATGTTTTCACCGGCACTGGCAGAAACAAGGGCAGAATCCAGGCATTCCTGTGATCTGCCTGCTTCGTCCTGCATATCTGATTTTGAAGTCAAACATAAGTACAAGGCAGTGACATCATCGCGAAAAGGGATGCTGGAGGCCTGGGACTGCATGGCCTGCATCAGATTGGTCAAAAATGGGGAGCCGTTGCACTGCAGGAGGTCTTTGGCCAAATCCAGGAACTGATCCTGTTGGAAATAGGTCCCATCCGGGGTACGCCATTCATATATGCCGTCGGTGTAAAGAAACAGACAACTTTTGGCATGCAGGGGACGGGTTTGTATTTCCGGAGCAATGCTGGTAATGCCCAAAATCGGGATATTGGCCTCCAAAGCGGTAACATTGCCATTGCCGTTGGTAATCAATCCCGGGCAGTGTCCGGCATTGATGTAGGCTATGGTCAAGGTCTCAATATTTACATCAGCTAAGAACAGGGAAACAAAATCACTTTCCTCTCCGATAATATCCACCAGAGAGTCGTTGAGCAACTTGACAACCTGGGCCAGGTCCAGACTTGTTTTCTCACTTAGGCGAATAAGGGTGCGGACCACGCCCATGAGAAACGCGGCCCTGGCTCCGTGCCCGGAGACATCGCAGACTGCAACCCGCACAGTATTTTCACTTATTGAAAAATAGTCAAAAAAATCGCCGCTCGCTCTCCCTGAGGGCTTAAATAACGTGTCAATAAGGACATTAGGAAGGGGTGGATGAGGGGCGGGAAGAAGGCGGGACTGGATCTCGCCAAGCATATCAATCTCCCGCTCAATCTTTTGATAGGCCGATTTGAGCTTTTTGCGGAGGTTGATTTGGCGTTCAGCCACCTTGACCCGGGCCAGCAGCTCTTCAGAATGGTAAGGCCGGATGAGGTAATCGTTGGCCCCAAGCTCCAGAGAATCTTTTTTCAGCTGGAAGGAAGTCTCACCGGTTATAACCAGAATGTAAACCTCCTGGTCCTGCCACTCTTGACGCAGGTGGGAAATAACGTCCAGACCGCCCATCCCGGGCATATGCATGTCCAAAAGAATAATATCTGGTTCATAGGACATATAGGTTGTCAGGGCCTGATGGCCGTCCTTTGCAGTTTCAACGTGATATGTGCTTTCCAGGAACTCGCTGAGCAGATCGCAGACCCCTGGAGAATCGTCTACAATGAGAATCTTGGTTTGGTGTTTATACACTCCTTCACCTCGTATGCCTGGCCGATAAATAGCTGACCCCCAGAGCCGGGCAGAGTTCAGGGGGCCAGACCGGGTGCCTTTGAATGGATCGACGATACAAACATCGCGACCTTTGTCAAATGGATAGGTAAGCACCGAGGAGCCAATGATTTCAAAACCGTGCCATGCGAATAAATCTTCAGCTGGCGGTACTCGCCCCTCCACTGGCATCCAAAGTGCATTGCGTGAAGTCAACTTGTTTTTTACACTTGGGGCAGGTATGCGGACGGTCAAACTCATCGGAAAAGATCTCAATTTCCTCATTACATTCCGGGCACTTGCAGGTAAAAGAGCTCAAGTTCTTGAAGTTTTGAAATCCAGGACAATGTTGAGGTGTGGTCTGTTCCGCGCTCATGTGAGAACCTCCTTTGTTGGCTGACATACGTTCACAATCCATACGACAGTTTACATTTTATCCTAAAAATATGTATAGCATGGGTAAGGAGAAGAATCAAACCTGTGTTCATGACTTAAGTATTGGAGGTTTGTATGACTGGAGTGACAGCCAATGCGATGGTGTGGGCCTCTTTTCTGGCCGATTCCCTGGCCTTGGGGGCCCATTGGATCTATGATCAGAACAAGATACTGCAAAGACTTGGCCGGGTGGAGACTCTGCAGCCCCCTCCTCCTGATTCCCAGCATGCAGGCAAGCAGGCCGGTGACTTTACTCATTACGGAGATCAGACCCTGATCCTGCTCCGGTCTCTGGCTGGAAACAGGAAATTTGACCTCCAGGACTTTGCCCGCTGCTGGCGGGAGTTCTGGCTCAGCCCCAAAAGCTACGTGGATCAGGCCACCAGGCAGACCCTGGCCAATATGGACCAGGGCCAGGACATGACTCAGGCCGGATCAAAAAGCAACGACCTGGCAGGAGCAGCCCGCATTGCGCCACTTATTTATCTCCTGGGATCGGATATTCAGGCCACAGTCCAGGCAGCCAGGGACCAGACACAAATGACCCATGGGGATGAAAAGGTCGTCGACAGTGCGGAGTTTTTTGCCCGGGTGACGATGGATGTTTTGGCCGGGAAAAAGCCGGTCCAGGCCGTGCAGGACACAGCTAAAATCCCTTTTTCCGCCCTGCCGGCAGGTCAATGGGTGCAAGCCGGGCTGAAGGCGGCGGATAAGGATAGCGGGCCAGCCATCCAGGAGCTGGGCAAGACCTGTCATATTCCACACGCCTTTCCCGGAACCATCCAGCTCATTGCCCGGTATGAGGAGGATCTGGCTGAGGCCTTGATCCAGTGTGTCATGGCCGGAGGAGACTCAGCCGCCCGGGGCATGCTGGCGGGCATGGTCCTGGGCGCATATCACGGAATGCAGGCCATCCCCGAGGGGTGGATG
>JBKHIL010000095.1:0-6595 GCA_046538645.1 Desulfovermiculus sp. | reverse complement strand
CCTGTGCCGATCCCGCATACAGGTGGTGTCCAGGACCGGGTGAAGCCATAAAAAATGCATACCGGCGGGCGCCGGTATGCCATTTTTTTAACTGTACATGGCCACCCACGGCTCCTCCCCTTCCCGGACCATACCTCGGAACATGCCCTGGGTGATAAAGACAGCCGCAGCCTGCCCGTCATGATCCACGCCGATGAGCCCCCCTGTTCCCCCCAGATCCTGTATTTTATCCAATACCTGCTGACAGGCCTGCTCAAGATCAAGTCCTTCAAACTCAGTAAGAACCGAGACCCTGTGGGCCGCTACTGTGCGCATAAAAAATTCGCCCTCGCCTGTACAGGTCACAGCACACGTTGAGTTGTTTGCATAGACACCACAGCCCACAAGGGGCGAATCCCCCACCCGGCCGTGTTTTTTGTTCATAATTCCTCCGGTGGAACTGGCAGCAGCCAGGCTTCCCTGCCTGTCCAGGCAGACTGCTCCCACTGTACCCAACTTTTCCGAGCCGGCCGCCGCAAGAGATTGTTGAGGCCTTTGTCCATCCCTGCCTGCGGCCAGCACATACTCGTCCCAGCGCCTGGAGGTTTGAAAATATTTTCTATCCACCAGCTCCACACCCTGCTCCCGGACAAAGGACTCAGCCCCCTGCCCTATGAGCAGGACGTGGTCTGATTTGTCCATGATCATCCGGGCCGCACACACCGGGTTTTTGATTCTGGTCACTCCGGCCACTGCTCCGGCCTGCAGGTTCTGCCCGTCCATTATGGAGGCGTCCATCTCGTTTTTGCCCTCATGGGTGAACACCGATCCCCGGCCGGCGTTAAATAGCGGCGAATCTTCCAGAACCATGACTGCTTGCTGCACCGCGTCCACTGCCCGGCCTCCGGCTTCCAGAACAGAGCGGCCGGCCTCCAGGCTCTGGCCCAGAACTCCCAGATGCTCCTGCTCCTCTTGGGGAGTGAACTTTTCCGGAACAATATCTTCACACCCGGCATGAATGAGCAAAGCATACCTTGTATTCATACGTGATCCCTGGGTATTTCATAGCGCCAATTCCGGGCAAAGACCCGTTCATCCCGGATAAAGGCATCCAGCTCGGCATGGATCAGAAAACAATGAGCTGAAGAGGTCAGTACTGTCCGGGTTATTGTGTGCACCGCCCACTGCCCGCGCTGAAAACTGCGTTCCCAGATAGTCTCCCCGCGCAGGGAATCAAAATCGTCACCCTGGTAGGTATACCACTCCCTGGCCCGTGCGCTCACAGTCCAGTCAATGTCTTCCAGACAAAAGGATCCCTCGTCCTTGACCACTTCCAGGGTGGCCTCGTCCCGGCCCAGATCACGAACAACCCGCCAGGCGTGCTTCTTGGGCTGGACCTGGCTGACTGCCGGTCCTGGAGCACCTTCAGGATCCTGAAACTTCCTCAAATTCTTATCTATTTCCCTGGGCTGACGGACCGGGAGCATCAGCCGGCTGGCGCCGGAATATACGCTCAGGCGCACAGGATACGGGGATGGCCAGGCCAGGGGCCAGTAGGAGGAGGAAATGGAGAGCCGCAGGCGGTGTCCGGCTGGAAAGCTCTGGGCGATGTAATTTAAGGGCACCTGTACAGAGTATATTCTTTCCGGTTCCAGAAGCTCAGGCTCAGCATGCCCGTTTCTGTGGCACAAGTTGAGCAGACCGTAAGTCACCCGGGTGGCCTTATCGTCCGGGGCCACATCTGAGAGCCGGACCGCAATCATGGCCACCGGCTGGCTGGAGGACACGTCCAGGCTGACTGCCGGGGCCCCTAAAATCTCCATTGTCTCGGACAATGGATCGGTTTCAAAGACCAGGGCCCCGCCGTCCTCTTCCCGCTGATCGTGTGGCAAATCCGGAGGCGCGGCATAGGAACACCATTTCCCTGCATACAGCCCCACGCTGAGCGGAGATTGAATGCAAAACCGGCTGGAATCCCGGGGCGGAGCCGGGCAGAGTGTATGTCCGGCATGCAAGTAATACGTGGAGGCCTCTATGGCCGGTGCCGGCCAGACTTCTTCCGCCACCCAGCGCCCGGGCCGGTGTTTGTAGCGGGTATTGGGCGGAACGCTGTCCTGCATCCAGACCCTGAGCATAGGTTCGTCCTCTACGCCCAGCTCTTCTCCTTTCAGCCAGGTATCCCACCAGCGCAGGGCTTCCTGCAAAAAACCTATAGCCGGGCCCGGGACCCCGAAATGTGGATACTTATGGCTCCAGGGACCGATGAGCCCCTTGCGGGGAACGGAAAGTCCGGCCAAAAGCCGAAAGACTGCATTGGAATATCCATCCGCCCACCCGCTGACCGCCAGAACCGGGCAGGTAATAGCCGAATAGTCCTCACAAACCGAACCGTGCCGCCAGAATTCGTCCCGGCGCTGATGCTCCAGCCATTTCTTCAGCCACAGACCGCTGCCCTCCAGGCGGGAAAACCACATATCCCGCCAGGCATCGCCCACCAGGGCCGGGTCCGGGGGACATGAATTGTACCCGAACATGGTCGAAGCCCAGGACAGGTTGTCCCCCAAGAGGCACCCGCCCATATAGTGGACATCGTCTGCGTAGCGATCATCCGTGGAGCAGACCGTGATCACAGCCTTCAGCTCCGGAGGCTGCAGAGCAGCCAGTTGCAGGGAGTTGAAGCCGCCCCAGGAAATGCCCATCATCCCGATAGTTCCATTGCACCAGGGCTGGTCAGCAATCCAGGTCAGGACCTCCAGACAGTCCCGTTGTTCCTGATCCAGGTACTCATCTTCCAGAACGCCCTCAGAATCCCCGGCCCCGCGCAGATCAGCCCGGACGCAGGCATAGCCGTGCCCGGCAAAATAGCCGTGGGTGATGCTGTCGCCCACAGCCTCCACGTCCCGCTTCCGGTAGGGGATAAATTCCAGAATTGCCGGCACAGGATCTTTCTCCGCACTGCCCGGAAGCCAGATCTTGGCCGCCAGGCGCACCCCATCGGACATGGGGATTAGGACATGCTCGAGCACACTGACTGAATGGGGAAAGGAGGTTTTGGTCTTCATAGTCATGGCCCCTGCACAAAGGAAGGGTCAAACTCATTTCCATCTATAGGCCAGGCCGGTGCAGAAAGCAAGTAATGCCTTGTTCTTAGGTAGGGTTTTTGGGTTCTGCTCTTTATTGAGCAATATTTCTGGAGGTTTCTTCGGAGAAGACGCCTCACAATGACGGGTTATGCCTGAGCTGTCGTCTTTTTGAACAGATACAAAAGGACAGGGACGAGAGTTTAAATGATCAGTGAAATATATATCACACCGGCATTGAGGAGAAAGGTGAGAACAAAAAAGATGAGGACTTCAAATATCTCCTTTAAGCTTGTCCGGTTTATGTTCATAAGTTCAACAGCAAATATTGTAGCATAATTGGGAAACAGGCCTGCTATGAATGCCAGATACATGGCGTAGAGCACATAGATGTTTTCTCCAAGATCTGAAGTGCTGAAGAATTCAGTAGCATAGGCAAGTTCGATGAACTGCATGCCTATGAATATCATAACCAGATTGACGAAGACCTTGCACCATTTTTCTTTTTCCCGGATTAAGTACGTCCAATCACGAAACATAGGTACTTTCCATGCAAAAAAATTGGGCGGATCCAAAACCCGCCCTCTGATCAATCTTTTCTCAGATGCAGGGAGTTGGAAGTGCCGGCAGACCGAGCCGGCCTCAAGAATGTATGTGGTTGTTTACAGCCCCTTTCTTTCAAAAAACACAAACAACAACAGAACCAGAATGCACAAGACGGCAATCACCGGCCAATGGCCGATCCCAAACACCTCCGGCCAGGTCACAGGGCCGAAACTCCCCCAGGTAAAGGGTTTGCCCTTAAAAACAGGATAGGCCTCAGCATGCAGGGCAGCGCCCAGCAGCATGCCCAGAATACCCCACAATGCATCCATGCGGCCCTCGCCCAGAGCCCCCATGGATGTGCCCGGACAATAGCCGAGAAGCCCCCAGCCAAGTCCAAAGAGCAGGCCGCCGATGATATTCTGGCCCCATACCAGGTTTTTTACTGAGAGCTGGACCAGCCCCAGATCCAGCAGCAGATGGATACCGAGCATGGCCACCAGGACACTGGTGAGCATGAACTTGACAATAGTCATATCCTGCAGTCGAAGGGCCCCCAACTGCTTGTCATAGCGCAGAACTCTGGCCTTTTGAAGCAGGATGCCGAAGATGATTCCAGTCACAATGCCGTAAATCAAGCTCATAGCCTACCTCCTGTAGACCAGGCGGGCTGTGATCAGCCCTCCAAGAAAAAAACAGGCCAAGGCAACATAACCACTCACCGAGAGCTGAAGCGTACCGCTCAGACCGTGTCCACTCGGTCAGCCCCCAGCCAGCCGGGCCCCGACCATAGCCACAACACCTCCGGTAAAGGCCGTCACTGCCCTCATGACCGGGGTGTGGCCGAACCTGCTCCGCCACATGTCAGGCACGAATTGAAGTTGAAAGCTCCCGGAGCTTTTGGCCGAGAGAAAGGAACCGATCAATATTCCAACCACAAACATCCACTGCCATTCGATCTTGGGGACCTTGCTCTGAAAGTATTCAAGTTTTTGCACATGCTCCTGGGATACAAACTGTTCGAGCATCCCCGCACTCCGGCTGAAGGTGGTGGAAGCCCCAAAGTATTTTCCGGCCACAAGGACGGACACTACCATAAGCACCCCGGCCAAGGCCCCGGCCAGGTAAGGACTCCATGCGCTGTCCTGCTCTTTGGATTCCATTTCCGCCTCCTGTAATGAATAAGATTTCAGTCCCGCCACAGGCGGGACCACCGACCGTAGGCACCCGGTTCGATCGAGTCCGTATCAACTATCCTACAAGACTTCTGGCCTGTTCAAACCATATTTGATCCTGATTTTGAATCATATCCCTCCAGGTCGTCACCCTCTGCACCGCCCGGGACAAAAAGAGGTTGGCCAGGATTTTCTTGGAGTCCGAATGCAGCGCATCCCGGGTGACCAGATAAGCCATGCTGCATTCCGCAGCCATATCCACTACCCGCCGGGCGTGAAACTCCTGAAAACTGGAGTCACCCCGCTCCTTGATCCGCTCCACCGCATCCTGCAATGCCTCTTTACACTGCCGGGCCATCTCCAGCTGCCAGGACAAAGAGGAGAAGTCTCTACTTTGCTCGACTGTATCTATCCAGTCAAAGATGGTCCCGGTCATGATTCCGCCAATGGCTGCAACCACCTGTAACTGGGTGGTCCCCTCATATATGTTCGTAATCCGGGCATCCCGATACAGACGTTCGACCGGGAAGTCCTTGGTATATCCGGTCCCGGCATGGATCTGAAGAGCCATGTCGCAGATATCGTTGGCCACCTCCGATGTATAGGCCTTGACCAAAGGGGTAAACAAGGCGCTGTACCTGGTGTATCGCTTTAAGGTCTCCTTATACTCTTTGGCCTGCTCCGCATCCCGCTCCGCCAGCTCCTCCAGACCTTCTTTGATATCTACCATTCGCGAGGTCTCATACAACAGACTGCGCCCGGCCTGAATACTGACCTGCATATCAGCCAGCATTTCACTTACTGCATGAAAACGGTCGATGGGCTGCCCGAACTGAACCCGCTGCCGGGCGTATTCCCTGGCCTCCCGCCAGGCAGCCTCGGCTATGCCTACAGCCTGGGCAGCCACTCCCAGTCTGGCTCCATTCATGAGGGATATGGTATATTTTACCAGCCCCTTTTTGCGTTGTCCAAGGAGTTCGGCAGGGGCGTCTTGAAATTGAAGCTCGCAGGTCGGGGAGCCATGGATGCCCAGCTTATCCTCAATGCGCCGGATACGCATGCGCTCATCCCGCTCGTAGATAAAAAGGGATACCCCCCGGCCGCCGGATATGCCCGGCTCGGATCTGGCCATAACCAGGGATACATCGGCACATCCGTTGGTAATGAACCGCTTGACGCCGTTTAATACCCACTGTCCATCGTCCCTCTGCTCCGCCCGCAGAGTCACGGATTGAAGGTCGGAGCCGGCATCCGGCTCGGTCAAGGCCATGGCCCCGGATGTCTCACCGGAACAAAACCTGGGCAAGAAACGTTCTTTCTGCTCAGAAGTTCCGAACTTGCAAATGGTATCAGCTATCTCCTGGAGTCCAAACAGGTTCATCAGCGAGGCATCGGCCCGGGAAATCATCTCAATGGCCATGGAATAGATGGTCTTGGGCATGTTGATGCCTCCATATTGCCTGGGCAGGGTAAAGCCCATGACATCGGCCTGAGCCAAACGCTCCAGGGATTGCTTTGTTCCCTGGGCATAATGCACCTGTCCATTGTCGAAACGGGCCCCTTCCCGATCCACCTCATCCGCCCGGGGAGCGACAAAGTCTCCGGCGATGCCACCCACGATATCCAAGACCAGGTGGTAGTTGTCCAGAGCATCAGGCATATCCCGAGGGGCATGGGCATAGATGCCGTGCTCGGCAAATTCCTGCTCCTTGAGCCGGATCACCTGCTCCAGGTCCATGTGCTGCAAATGGAACAATATATCCGGATTATCCTGGTAAAAATTACTCACACTTCCTCCCGAAATAAATGTATTCTCAG
>JBKHIL010000094.1:0-6642 GCA_046538645.1 Desulfovermiculus sp. | reverse complement strand
ACGACTGGAACCAATGAGTTTTGCATCTGCTCACAAAGGGAACACAGCGCATGAACACGCCATCCACGACTGAACAAAAAGATCTGCGCATCGGGGTCTTTATCTGTGATTGCGGCTCAAATATCGCCGGTCACCTCAACTGCCGGGAAGTTACAGACTATGCCTCCACCCTGCCGGGTGTGGTCTATGCCAAAGAGAATCTGTACACCTGCTCCGAAGGCGGAATCCAGGAAATCAAGAAAGGGATCCAGGAACACAACCTGAACCGGGTGGTCGTGGCCTCCTGCTCCCCCCGTACCCACTCCCCCCTGTTTTCCTCCTCCTGTGCCGAGGCTGGTCTTAATCCCTATCTCTTTGAGATGGTCAACATCCGGGACCAGTGCTCCTGGGTGCACATGGGCGACCAGGAAGGGGCGACGGAAAAAGCCAAGGAGCTGGTCCGCATGGGAGTGGCCAAAAGCGCCAATCTCGAACCCCAGCAGGACATCATGTCCGATCTGGTTTCCAGGGCCCTGGTCATCGGCGGCGGTGTGGCCGGCATGTCCGCTGCCCTGTCTCTGGCTGAGATGGGTCTGGAAGTCGTCTTGGTGGAAAAATCCGCCCAGCTGGGAGGAGTGGTCCGGGGCTTAAACCGTATCGGCCCCTCCGGCGTCCCGGCCCGGGAACGGATTGATCCGCTGATCAAGGATGTCACCCACAACACAAACATTACTCTGTATACCGGGGCCCAGGTCAAGGAAGTGGGCGGATATATTGGAAACTATGTTGTCACCTTTGCCGACAGCGAGCAGCAGACCCGGCAGGAAGAGGTGGGATGTATCGTCGTCGCCACCGGGGCCTTGCCCCTTCGGCCGGAGGGCAAATTCGGCTACGACGGGCGTCAGGTCATTACTCAGATGGAGCTGGAAGGCCTTCTCAGTCAGGGAACGCTCAATGCCAAACGGGTGGTCATGATCCAATGCGCCGGGGCCCGGGATGCTGAGCGGGAGTACTGCTCCCGCATCTGCTGCTTGACCGGAGTCAAAAATGCCCGGTTGATCAAGGAGCAAAATCCTGAAGCTGAGGTGCATATCCTGTACCGGGACATGCAGATGTACGGTACGAGCAGGGAGAAGCTGCTGTGGGAAACCAGGGGAATGGGCGTTGACTTCAGCGTCTATGATCCTGCCTCTCCCCCTGAGGTGGGCAAGGGCACGGTAAGGTTCTATCACTCCTTGCTGGGCCGGGAGATTGACTATCCCTGCGACCTGGTTGTCTTGTCCACCCCCCTGGTGGCCAGAGAGGACGCAGCTTTGATCTCCCGCATGATGCGGGTGCCAACGGACCAGAACGGCTTTTTTCTGGAAGCCCATGCCAAGCTCAGGCCTCTTGATTTTGCTGCGGACGGGATCTTTGTCTGTGGTTCGGCCCGGTATCCGGCCTGCGTTGACGAGGCCCGGGCCCAGGGAATCGGGGTGGCGGCCAGAGTGGGGACCATCCTGTTTAAAGACCAGTTGGTTTCCAGCGCCATAGTGGCTGAGATCAATGCCCAGACCTGTGTGGGCTGTCTGGGATGTATCGACGTCTGTCCCTATCAGGCCATCAGCTTTGATCCCCAGAAGGGAGTCTGTCAGGTCAACGACATCCTGTGCAAAGGGTGCGGCAACTGTGCGGCCACATGTCCATCAGAGAGCGCACAGCTGCGGGGTTTTAAACCTGAGCAGCTCATGGCCCAAATCCGGGCCGCAGCCTGAGGACGGAAGACAGAGGACAGAGGACAGAAGACTGAGGACGGAAGACAGAAGTCAGAGGTCAGAGGACAGCAAGTGTGTCAGATTTCAGCACCGCCTCTGGCCGCAGCCGCCCAGTTTGATCAAGATGAAACCGCGCGCGTGAGACTGACATTTCATACAAATGGCGGAGATTTTTTCTTATTCAAGGTATTTTGTAAAATCCATAAATTCCGGCTTAAAAAGGAATCATCATGAGCAGCCAAGAATTTGAACCCAAGATCATCTGCTTTCTCTGTACCTGGTGAGCATACGCGGCTGCTGACCTGGCTGGGGTCAGTCGGTTGCAGTACCCGACCAATATCAGGATTATTCGGGTCATGTGCAGTGGAAGCGTCTCCCCCCACCACGTCATCCTTGCCTTTCAGCAGGGAGTTGATGGGGTGTTTGTGGGTGGCTGACACCAAGGTGACTGCAATTACCTGTACGGTAATGTCTCTGCGGAAAAGCGGGTAAAGTTCATGCGCCAGCTGATGGAATTTTCCGGACTGGAGGCGGACCGTCTGCGGGCCAGGTGGGTCTCGTCAGCCGAAGCGCCTGAATTTCGTGCCGAAATACAAGACTTTGTTCAAGCCTTGAAAAAACTTGGTCCCTCGCCTTTGGCCCAGGCCATGCCTGCCGGCCAGGCAGCATAACAAGGGGCCTTGGTGCAGGTCGAATCTTATGTGAGCGTGGGCTTTAATCGCTTTTGAATAAAATTTTTTTTTTAGAATATTAGCCTTCAGAGTCACCTATGATCCAAGAAGTCATCTCCAGAGTTACTGAACTCTTTGAGGCCAACGAAATCTCCGGATTCATCGGCCTTTCCCAAAGACACGGCCATGTCTGCCCTCATCTGTTTACCTCCAAGGATGAGCTGGAGACTCTGGTCCTCGGCGATGTGGACCGTCCCGGCCAGGCCAGATATCCCCTGGACAAGATCCTTGTGCACCTGGTTCGGGCCCACCCGGATAAAACCTTTGGCCTTCTGGTTCGGGGGTGTGACCAGCGGGGTCTAAATACCCTCTTTGTCTGGAATCAGGTCAAAAAGGAGCAGGTCGTTCCGGTAGGCATTGCCTGCCCCGAGGATCTGGCCCGGGCCTGTGAGTGTGCAAAACCCTACCCTGACCAGTATGTGGCCGGGGAAGCGGTCGATGGTATGAGCTTTGCCTCAGTGCAGGATATTGAGGCCAAAGATACCGCAGAACGTTTTGATTACTGGATGCAGGAATTTGACAAGTGCATCAAGTGCTTTGGCTGCCGGGATGTCTGTCCGGTCTGTTTTTGCAAGGAATGCAGCCTGGAGAACAACGAGCTTATTCTCACCGGGACCATCCCTCCGGCCAACCCGGCTTTTCACTTGACCCGGGCCGTGCATATGGCCGGACGGTGCATTGATTGTGGATTGTGCGAAGAGGCCTGTCCTGCCGGGATTCCCCTCCGCACCCTGTATAAGAAGGTGGGCCAGATACTCACTGATGAATTTGACTATGCCACCGGATTTGTTGATGATCGCAAATCACCCTTAAATATCGCCCGTTAGATTTTTATAAAACAAGGACGAAATCCCCACGGTATTTCCGATCCCGGGATACGCGTATGACCTGCGAGGAGACGGCATGGACTACAGGACGGTTTTGACCACATGTACATATTGTGGGTGTGGCTGCAACTTCTTTCTTGAAGTCATGGACGGACAGCTCATCGGGACACTGCCCTGTAAGACAAGTCCGACCAATGAAGGTAAGTTGTGCATCAAGGGCTGGAACGTGCACGAGTTTGTGCAAAGCCCCAAGAGGCTGACCAAACCTTTGCTTCGCAAAAACGGAGAATTAACTGAAGTCTCCTGGGACGAAGCCCTGTCCGTAACCGCTGAGAAAATGCGGCAGATAACCGATGACCACGGAGCGGACAGTCTGGCTTTTCTGGCCTCAGCCAAAGTCACCAACGAAGAGAACTACCTGTTGCAAAAATGGGCCAGGGCCGGAGTGGGCACAAACAACATTGACCACTGCGCCCGGCTCTGACACTCGTCCACAGTGGCAGGTCTTGCCGCTGCGTTCGGTTCAGGAGCCATGACCAACTCCATGTCTGAAATTGAAGACGCGGACTGTATTTTCATCATCGGATCCAACACCACCTCCTCGCATCCCCTGGTGGCTACCAGGGTCTATCGGGCCAAGGAAAAAGGGGCCGCCCTCATCGTGGCTGACCCCCGCCGGATCCAGATCGCTCACCAGGCAGATATTGCTGTCCGTCATAACCTGGGTTCAGATGTGGCCTTGCTCAATGGTATGATGCATGTGATTCTTGAAAATGGATGGCAGGATCAAAGCTTCATTGATGAACGTACTGAAGGGTTTGCAGAATTTAAAGAATCCGTGATGTCTGTTCCCCTGGACAAGGCCGCAGAAATAAGCGGTGTGCCGGCAGAAACCATTGAGGCCATGGCCAAGGCCTACGCGCAGGCTGAAAAAGCAAGCATTCTCTACTGCATGGGCATCACTCAGCATACAACCGGGGTGGACAATGTGAAATCCCTGGCCAATCTGGCCATGCTCACCGGGAACCTGGGCCGGGAGTCCACCGGAGTAAATCCCTTGCGCGGGCAGAACAATGTCCAGGGGGCCTGCGATATGGGCGGGCTGCCCAACGTCTTTCCCGCCTATCAGCCAGTCACCAGCCCCGAGGCCCAGGAAAAGATGAACACAGCCTGGAAAGGAGTGAAGATCCCGGGTTCTGTCGGTCTGGCCCTGCCGGAAATGCTCAAAGGGGCTGAGGACGGAACTGTCAAGGCCTTTTTTGTCCTGGGTGAAAATCCGGTCCTCAGCGATCCGGACAGCAAACATGTGCGTAAGGCGCTTCAGAACTTGGATTTTCTTGTGGTTCAGGATCTGTTTTTCACCGAGACTGCAGAGATGGCTGATGTGGTCCTGCCAGGGGCCTCATTTGCCGAAAAAGACGGAACCTTCACCAATACCGAGCGCCGGGTGATGCGGGTGCGAAAAGCCATTGAACCAGTCGGAGAATCCCGGGCCGACTGGGAAATCATCCAGGATCTGGCCACCAGATTCGGTTATCCTCTCTCTTACGCCTCACCAGCAGAAATAATGGATGAAATCGCCACAGTGACTCCCTCCTATGCCGGCATCTCCTACGACCGGCTGGAAGGGCCCGGCCTGCAATGGCCCTGCCCCAGTCCGGAGCATCCAGGAACGCCCATCTTGCACCAAGGCCGGTTCACCCGGGGCAAAGGATTGTTTCACGCCATAGATTACCGGCCGCCGGCCGAGGTTGTGGACGAGGAATACCCCTTGTGGCTGACCACCGGCCGGGTTTTTGCCCACTACCACACCGGAAGCATGACCAGGAATTCCCCATCCCTGGCAGGGGAGATCTCGGAAGGTTTCCTGGAAGTCCATCCCCAGGATGCGGACAAGCTGGGCATCGGCCCGGGCCAGAGAGTGTATGTATCATCCCGCAGAGGGCGAATTGCCGTGAGAACCGTGCTCACGGAGAACATCCGCCCCGGCGTGGTCTTTATGCCCTTTCATTTTGTGGAGAGCTGCGCCAACATCCTGACCAACCCGGCCATGGATCCTATTGCCAAGATCCCGGAATACAAGGTCTGCGCCGTAAATCTGGAAAAGGTCTCTTAAGAAAACAAACCGCTTCAGCCTCTCCGGCTGAAGCGGTTTGTTTTCTTATGTTCATCAAATGAAACAAGACGTACCGGAGTACTCAGACTTTTCCGGATAGGCTGATTCTCTCCAAGGCCCAGCTTCTTCCATACCCAGTCATATCCCTCCAAACAGGTCTTCAGCGTCAGGGCTTATTTTCTTGAACAGAACACCCCTGGTCCCCCTGACTCTTTTTCCCCCAGCAAGAAGGCACACGATTGAGAAAGACCCGGATCGAGGCATTCTGAAGCTGATGCGCAGCCTGCCGGGCCTCCTGCTCCCGGGGGAACAGCCCGACCACAGCAGCCCCGGAACCACTGAGGACCGCACCCCGGGCCCCGAACCGCAAGAGCTCGATCTTGATCTGCTGGAGACGAGGATGGCGCTCATAGATAACCGATTCAAAACTGTTGAAAAAGACCTGTCCTCTCCAGATACTTTCCTGAGGATATTCAGGTCCCCGTTCCACCCGGCTGCAGGATGCCTGATCCTTATCCTGCGCTCTGTCCCAGGCCTGGAAGGCCTGGCCGGTTGCAACCTGCGTATCCGGGCACACAACGAGCAGCCATGCAGAGGCAAAGGCCACGGAGACCGGACGGATGCGTTCACCAATGCCCTGGACCCAGGCCGGCACATTAAGCAAGAAAAAAGGGGCATCTGCGCCGATCTCCAGGGCGGCCCGGCTCAAATCTGGTTCAGATAAGCTCTCGCCTCCCGGACAGTGGTCATTGAGATACCGGAGCAAGACAGCTGCATCCGAGCTCCCCCCGCCCAACCCGGCCCCCTGGGGAATGTTTTTTTCCAGCCAGATTGAAATTCCAGGCCGAAATCCTGTCTTTGCGACAAACAGGTTATATGCTCTGTGCAAGGTATTTTGCATCCCGGCCAACTCAGGCCTGGAGCAGGTCAGCTCCAGTCCGGGCCTAGAGGATAAAGAGACAAAAAGCCGGTCCCTTGGCTGATCCAAAGGCAGGAAAAGGCTTTGCAGCTCATGATACCCATCGTCCCGGCGACCGAGGATACGCAGATAGATATTGGCCTTACACCCGGCCTTTAGAATGGTGCTTTGGGGCATAAAGAGGATATTTTGATTTTCCGCACCACCAGATTTCAGCCTTGCCGGGGCAAGGCTCGTATGAAACAAGATGTTACACACCACATGGCCTGTCCGGCACTCACTTGCAGTTTACACGTTCCTGCAAAATACTACGGCC
>JBKHIL010000013.1:0-13762 GCA_046538645.1 Desulfovermiculus sp. | reverse complement strand
TGCAGGCCAATGTCATCGCCGCCCTGGCCTCGGCCCTGATGTACTTCGCCACCCTGACCGAAGTCCCAATACTGCAGGGACTCCTCGGGTCCGGCATGGGGCAGGGGCCCGCCCTGACCATGCTTCTGGCCGGTCCGGCCCTGTCCCTGCCCAATCTGATTGTCATCGGCAGCGTCATGGGCTGGAAAAAGACCGGAACCTTTGCCGGCCTCATCGTTGTTCTGTCCACTATAGTGGGTATGAGCTACGGGGCCTTTATCGTTTGAACTGTAGGGTTCCAGGTTCACGGTTATAAGAATAAAGCCAGGAAGATATGACAAATGTCGAGTTCCATTTGTATCTCAAGTTTCGTCAATAAAGACATAATGTTAACCGATAAGCTTTGATTGTCGAGTTTTAATGAAAACGTGTTTCATCCCAAACAACATGGAGGTCAGAGTATGCGGATGTTAGAAGAATTTTTTCCAGAATTTACCAAGAAACTGGATGAAATTGACGAGCTGTATAAGGAAAAACGACTCATTGACGAGAAGACCTATCAGTTCATCTGCTTTGCCCTGTCCATTAAGGCCAGATCCAAGCCCTGCGTGATGAAGCACTTTAAGGAGGCCCTGGAAGCTGGAGCCACGGTTAAGGAGCTCTCATACATCCTGGCCCTGGTTATGCGGGAGGCGGCTGGAGCTGACGACTGCTGGACCCATGATATCTTAGCCCAATGGCAGGAAATCGTGGCCGGAAACATCAAGTGTGATTGTCAAACATAACCAACGAAAGGAGGAAATAATGGATATCAAAGTACTTGGACCAGGATGCGCCAAATGTGAGCAGACCGAGAAACTGGTCAAGGAAGCGATCCAGGAAAGCGGCGTTGAAGCTAATGTGGAGAAGGTCACCGGGACCATGGACATCGCCAAGTACGGAGTGTTCGGCACTCCGGCCGTGGTTGTGGACGGCGAAGTCAAAGTGGTAGGCAAGGTACCCTCCAAGGATGACATCAAGGGCTGGCTGCAGGGCTAAAAAATGGAGCAGGGGAAGTAACTTCCCCTGCTCCATTTTTTAGGTCAGGACAATATACCGGTGCTGGCCTGGAGCAGGAATGCATAAATGTTTTGGGGAACAACACCCAGATAGAGCACTCCCAGAGCCAGGATTACAGCTATGGAGGCCCCGAGGGGGCTTATGCTGATCTTGGCCGGAACATCCTGATCCAGGGTATAGGCATGTCGGACCAGGTTGAGGTAGTAGAAGATGGCCAAGGCGGTATTGACCACCGCTACGATCACCAGCCAGTAAATGCCGGCTTCCCAGGCCGAGTTGAGCAGGAACAGCTTGCCGATGAAACCAGCAGTTGGCGGCAGCCCCACAAGGGCAAATGCGGACACGGCCAGGACAAAGGCCAGAACCGGAGAATTGGAGTACAGGCCTTTCAGGTCGTTCAATGCGACGTTTTTGCCGTCCTTGGAGATGCGGGTGATGACCCAGAAGATAGTCAGGTTCATGACCATGTAGACCAGGGCATAGTAGGATGCAGCAGCCAGGCCATGGGCTCCCCCGGCCACCAGACCCATGATGACAAACCCGGCGTGGGCTACGCTGGAGTAGCCAAGAAGGCGTTTGACATCGCTCTGGATCAGGGCAATCAGATTTCCCAACGTCATGGAAGCGGCGGCAAAAACAGCCAGGATGGTTTTGACCTCCAGGCCCGGATTAAAGGCCATGAGCCGAACCATGATCACTATGGCCCCCAGTTTGGGCAGGGTGGCTGCAAAGGCCGCGGTTTCATTGCTGGCCCCCTGATAGACATCCGGGGCCCAGAAGTGAAAGGGAAACAGGGCCAGCTTATACAAAAAGGCCAGGAAAAAGAGGGTCAGTCCTATAAGGGCCATAGGCTGCTGAGCAAAAGACCAGTCCATGTTCAAAAGTTCGTTGACATAGGTGGTGTGCTGGCCGGCCAGGATGTAGGATACCCCGTAGAGTCCAATGGCCGAGGCCACTGCCCCGAACAGGACATACTTGATGGCTGCTTCCACGGCTTGCCGATCATCGTTCCGGAAGGGGAGCAGGATGTACAGGCTGAACGAGGCCAGTTCCATGGCCAGGAAGATGGTGAAAAGCTCGACAGTGCTGGACAAGAGGAGCAAGCCGAAAGCACTCATGGACATGAAAAAGAAATAGTCCGCCTTGTTGGCCTTGCCCAGGGTCCCAATCCGCAGGGCATTGCCAGTACACACGGCCAGGCCCAGAAGGACTATGGTTTTGAAAAACTGGGACAAACCGTCAATCCGGTAGGAGTCATACAACATGTATTCACCGTTGGCGGGAGAAAACGCGGCCAGGGCGGCCCCAATCAAGGCGGCTATAGGCACCCAGGCAATGGTCTCCGCCATTCGGCGGCTTATGCTCTGGATGAATAAAACAGCCAGCAAAGCCACCATGAACAGTTCAGGGATAATGAGCTGGGGATTGAAGTTCAGCAAGGCTTGTCTCCTTATAATCCTGCCTGTGCAGGTTTAATCCGCGGCCATGGATTTCGGTTCCCGGAGCAAGCTGTAAGGGCTGGAGGCTGGCCCATCGAATGCTGCGGTATTTGGCTGCTGACCGGCTATGCCTTCAGCAGTTTTATGCCTGGGCATCAGAGCCAGGGGTAACGGATGCTCCGGGGTTTGTGCTTCCAGGTGGATTTCTTTGTTGGCCTCGAACTGGACCAGCAGGTTTTCAATGGACGGCCCGAGAAAGCTCAGTGCCCTGCCCGGGGCCACGCCCAGATAAATGACCATAAGCCCCAAGGGAATCAGATAGACCCACTCCCGCACATTCATGTCCTTCCAGCCCGGAGCTTTGCTGGGCGTTCCCCACCCTACATTCAAAAGCAGGCGGAGCAGGTAGGCCATACCCAGCAGCAGGCCGACGACAAACAGCACTCCCAGCCAGTAATTGACCTTAAATACGCCCAAAAGAATGAGGAGCTTACTGAAAAAGCCGTTGGTACCCGGAAAGCCGAAAGCAGCCATGGAAAAGAGCAGTAAAAATCCGGTGAAGGCCGGCAAATGTTTGCTCACCCCCAGGTTATCCTCGAGCTCCCGGCTGTGACTGCGCTCATAAATGAGTCCAACCAGCAAAAACAGGGCTCCGGTGATGATCCCGTGGTTGAGCATGTGCATAATGGCTCCTTCCAGGCCCCTAAAAGCAAAGACAAAGATACCCAGGGTGACAAAACCCATGTGGGCCACAGATGAATAGGCGATGAGCTTTTTCATGTCCGATTGGCCAAGGGCCAGCAGGGAACCGACAATGATGGACAAAACGCCCATGCCGATCATCAGGGGGGCGAAAAACTCACTGGCGGCCGGGGTTATGGGCAGGCAGAAACGCAGAAACCCATAGGTCCCCATTTTGAGCAGAATCGACGCCAGGAGCACGCTGCCAGCTGTAGGAGCCTCCACGTGGGCTGCTGGCAGCCAGGTATGGAAGGGATACATGGGCACCTTAATGGCAAAGGCCAAGGCCATGGCCATGAAGGTCCAGAGCTGAAACTGGAAGGAGTACCTGTGCTCCATGAGTTCAGGAATGGAGAATGTTCCGGTGTTAATGAAAAAGGCCACGATAGCAGCCAGGAAGAGTGTGCTTCCGGCCAGGGTGTAAATGAAGAACTTGAGTGAGGCATAGCGTCTTCTGGGACCGCCCCAGACTGCGATCAAAAGATACATGGGAATGAGCATGGCTTCCCAGAAGATGTAGAACAAAACAAAGTCCAGAGCAGTGAAGATGCCAATGCAGGCGGTGGTCATAAGCAGGAGGCAAAAGTGAAATTCCTTGACCCTTTGGCCGATGTATCGCCAGGAACACAAGACGCAGATGGGCAGGAGGAACACGGTGAGCAAAACCATGAGCACACTGATTCCGTCAATACCCAGGAAATAATAAATGTTCCACGGCTCAATCCAGGCTGCCTTTTCCACCAGCTGAAACTGGGCTGTGGTGGTATCAAAACCGGTCATCACAGGCAGCACCAGGATACATTCAATAAGACTGACCACCAGGGTAAACACCCTGACGGTATGATCGCCGCGGAGAAAAAAGAGAACCACCGCAGCCAGGAGAGGAAAAAATATCAAGGTGCTGAGCAGGGGGAAACCTGTATTGAGCATGGTCGGCTACTCCGGCTAACGTTGTGAATTATTTTAAGCGATACATGGCATAGCAGCGAAAGTCCCTGCCAGTTCAATAGAGCCAGATCGTACCGCAAATGATCAAGGCAATGATCACAGCCATGGCCAGGTATTCCTGAATTCTTCCGGTCTGCATCCTGGACAGTTCACTGCCGGCCGTATTCTGGACGTGATAAGCAGTGCCGTCCAACAAACCGTCAATCCCTTCCTGATCAATGGTTATGGAGATTTTGGAGCATTCGAAAACTGTGCTCGGGAGTATGCGATGGGCCAGGCTGTCGACAGCCACCTCGATTCTGTCGGCGACTGCCCGGGCCAGGCGCATGGCCCCGTTGACGAAAAACCAGTTGTAGAAGGCGTTGATGTACCATCTGTTCCAGAGAAAGGCGTGGATCATGCGGACAAGGACTGAGCTGTCAAACACCGCCTTGGGATCCCATTTCCGGGCAAAGTAGAACATGTAGGCCGGAAATGCCCCCAGGATGACACTGCCGATAGACAGAGAAACGAGCAGGCTTTTGGAAAAGCTGGGCACCAGATGGGTGGTGGACAGGGACAGGTCCTTGACCAATTGAACTTCAAACAGGTGATGCAGGAAGTGCTCGGCCTTGAGTCCGAAGAGGCCGAAGAGAACTATGCCCACAGCCAGTGCGCCGCAGGCAAAGGTCTGGGAAAAATATCCTTCTCCTACGTGATGGTGCGGCTTGGAGGTCTCTTTTTGGATATGCGCACTCGCGCCGCCGTGAAACATCATCCCGAAATAGCGCGTGGAGTAGAAGGCGGTGAAGACAACCGAGACCAGGGCGATGGTGAAGAGTATGAAGTGCTGGGATTCCAAAGAGGCTGCAAGCACGGTTTCCTTGCTCCAGAATCCGGGCAAGGGCGGGATGCCAATCAGGGACAGTGTGGCCAGGCCCATAAACAGCCATGTATAGGGCAGAAATTTACGCAAGGCTCCCATTTCATCAATGTATATGGAGTGGGCGGCATGGATCACCGTGCCGGCGCACAAAAAGAGGCAGGCCTTGAACATGGCGTGACTCATAAGGTGAAAGGTTCCCGCAGTATATCCGCTGACCAGGATGTCCTGTCCGAAACCGCTGACCCCAAGGGCCAACATCATGTATCCGATCTGGCTGACCGTGGAGTAGGCCAAAACTTTTTTCAGTTCCGTTGCCACCAGTCCCTGGCTGGCGGCCAAAAAGGCGGTGATGGCTCCGATCCAGGCCACAATGAGGAAAAAGTACATGGCCTCATCCACTCCGGCCGTCCAGTATCCGTAATAAAATATGGGAATAAAGCGGGCTATGAGGAAGACACCGCTTTTGACCATGGTTGCAGCGTGGATGAGGGCTGAGACCGGACCAGGGCCGGACATGGCTTCCGGGAGCCATTCATGCAGAGGGAACTGGGCGGATTTTCCCACCGGGCCGGCAATGAGCAGGATGCTGACCAGGATAATCATCCACGGAGTGGCGGCCATGGCCGGGAGCCATTCCGGAGCTGTGTGATAGAGCTCCAGGATATTAAAGGTTCCGGAGTAGAAGTACATGAGCAGGATGCCGCCCAGCAGGGGCATATCGCCAATGCTGGTGACGATAAAGGCCTTGACTCCGCAGACCGAAGGGAGGTCGAAAGAATACGGTTCCGGGCCGCCGATCCAGTATTCGCGCTCATCCCGGTAATAATAGCCGATGAGGCCGTAGCTGCACAGGCCGACCAGTTTCCAGCCCACAAAGATGATGATCAGATTGTTGGCCAGGACCAGGAGCAGCATGCTGCCGATAAAGGTATTCATGAGCATCCAGAAGCGCATAATTCCGGGATCGCCTTTCATATACCCCAGGCAGTAGACCATAATGAAAAAGCTGATCACAGCGACCACATTGGCCACAACAACACTTAATGGATCCAGAAGGACGCCGAAGGAGACCTGGATGGGGGTGCTCAGCCAGACCAGGGTGGATTCAAGAGGCAGCTGTTCTGCACTTGAGAGCAAGGGAAGCATGGAAACCGCGGAGACTGCTGTCAAAAAGGAGAAGAATACAGCTCCGAAATTCATGAGCGGGGTACTTATGCGGGCCAGAAAGGGGGTCAGCAGGACCCCGATCCAGGGAAATATCAGGCAGAGCCACGCAAGCTGGGTATCCATATGTGTTCCCACCTCAAGGTTAGCAGTTTGATTTCAGATTTGCCGCGGGCAAATCTGAAAGAATTTTGCCCCAAAGCGGGCAAGAAGAAAATTTGCCGGATTGATCGTCTTGATCAAGCTGGGGCTTCTTACAAATAACTTATAACCAATACCAGACTCGTCAGAAGCGGCACGGATACCAAAAAAACTCACTCACATATTGTCTATGGCCCCGCTGATGACCGGCTCAAAGAGTTCCATGATCAGTGAAGGGTAGATGCCTAAAAAGGCCGAGACCAGGACAATGAGCATGAGCGGGGCCATCATGGACCAGGGTGGATCCTTGATGTGCTCGTCCTGGGCCAGCTTATCCGGCAAAGGGCCGAAGAAGATGACCCGGGTAAAATGGACTGCATAGGAAATAGTCAACAGGATGGCCATGAGGCCGATGATGCCGATGACAAGTCCGAACATGTCTCCGCGGCCAAAGATGCCGGCGAACATGATCACTTCGGCGGCAAAACTGCTGAAGGGTGGGATGCCGGCCAGCATTAATCCCCCGCTCAAAAAGAGCAGTGCGGTCAGAGGCATTTTGGTTCCCAGCCCGCCCAGTAAGCGGATATTTCGAATATGAGTGGTATAGACCACCAAGCCGCAGGTGGAAAAGAAGACCGTCTTGCCCATAATGTGGCTTAAGAAAAAGAAGAGTCCGCCTTCTATGCTTGTCGCTGTCAGGGCCCCGATCCCCAGCATGGAATATGCAGTCTGGCTGATGGTGGAACAGGCCGGGATGCGCTTCATGTCTGTTTGAGCCAGGGTGAGAAGGGAGCCGTAGATCATGGTGGCCACGGCCAGTATCATAATCGGCGGTCCAAACCACTGAAAATCGTGCCACAGAGGGAGCACCAGAACGCGAACAATAATGTAGGCGGCAATATTGGCGTAAACAGCCAGCAGTCCGGCGATGCAGGTGGGGTGTTCGGCATGGACCCAAGGCATCCAGACATGCAGGGGAACGATGGCCAATTTGCCCCACATGCCCACCAGGACCAGGAGAATGGCCCAGAAAGCCAGGGGATCTCCGGCTATGGTATGGATCTGGTCAATCTGAAATGTGCCGGTCTGGGAGTAGATAATAGCCACGCCGGCCAGGAAGAACAGGGCAGAGAACACACCCCAGATAAAGCACATGGTGGCCACCCAGACCCGTTCGTAATAGCCGAAGTAGGCCATGAGAAAGAAGAGAAAAAGAGTCAGGATCTCCAGGAAGAAGTACATGAGCACCAGATCGCTGGCAAAGCTGACCCCCATAAAGCCTACAGGAAAGAACAAAAAGAGATAAAAAAAGCAGGCGAAGTAGCTGATTTCACCGCGAGTGCCCAGAACCTCCGGATACAGGAGCTCGATACGGTGATACACATACTTGATGGAATAGGTGCCCAGGGCCAGACAAAGGAGGTTGCAGATCAGGCCGACGGCAATGCTTAACCCATCGGCAACCAGGGTAATGCCAATATCCGGGCTTTTCAGCAATTGATAGTGTTCTTCAATGGGGTGGCCCTGATAGACTGAAACCAGGGCTGCAAGCAAAAGGATGGTGGTGTAGGCCAGGCTTATAACTGCTACCCACCCGGATTTTTTGCCCAGCTGGAACCTGAAGAACAGGATGACCAGGGCAGCCAGCGCCGGAACCACAATGGTCTGAAGAAGTAGAGAAGGCATCATGTTCGAATATCCCTGTGCGATAGGCCTGCAAAGAAGCGTTGTTGCCGCCGGAGGGCGATCGGTTTTATCCGCGCATTGTGATCAGATTGTCGGCTTCCACGTTTTTAAAGCGTTTGAGGACCACCAGGAGAATAGCCAGAAGCAAGGTAGCTTCAGCCGCTGCCACCCCCATGACCAGCAAAGCGCCCACCTGACCAAGCTCATTGGGAGCCGGGGTCAGCTGAGCTGAGGCCATAATGCTCAATCCTGCGCCGTTGAGCATAAGCTCTATGCCCAAAACGATTCCCACCAGGGTTCTTCGGTAGGCAATGCCGAAGATGCCCACAGCCAACAAGAAAATGGCCACCAGGTGGTAAATGGTCATCAAGCTCATTTCTTCTTCCTCCTCTCAAAGCCCAGGATAACCGCGCCGGCCATGGCGACGGTCAAAAGCAAGGATATGAGTTCAAAGGGCAGGATAAAGGGCTCCATGAGAAATTGCCCCAGTTCCTGGACCTCGGTTTCTTCCGGGATCAATGCAGAGGGCGGGGCAGTGCGCAGTGCGGCTGTGCCCAGAAGCACCACAGGAGCCAGGGCAGCCAGAAGGGCAAAAACCATTTTCCGGCCGGATTTCTTTCCGCTCTCATCTCCACCTGGCCAGGCATTGGTCAGCATGATGGCGAAAAAGATGAGCACGCTCACTGCGCCGACATAGATCAAAAGCTGCATCAGGCCGATAAATGGAGCAGCCATGAGGAAAAAAAGTCCAGCCACTCCGAACAGGGTCAGAATAAGACCCATAAGGGCCCGGACCAGACTCTGGGCCAGCACTGTGATAAGTCCGCCGGCTACAATGATGGCGATGTGCCCGATGAGCACTGCCCAGGCCAGGTTTTCATAGCTCAGATTATCCATTTACTGCTCCTTTTGCGCTGCCTGATCGTGAAGCCTGGCCAGGAGATCAAAGACGAATTCCTGTCTGCTGAAACCAGCCTGATAGACATCACTGGTATAGCGTAAGGAATCCACAGGGCAGTTCTGCACGCATTGCCCGCACAGAGAACAGTAATTGAAGTCCAGAACAAAGGACTCCAGCTCCGGCTTGGCCTTTTTAGGTTTGGCCTTTTCCCCTGATTCTGCAGCGGCTGACTCCTTGTCCTCAGCCGCCTTTTTCTTGGGCTTGATCGCTGTGAGGGTGATGCAGGAGGAAGGGCACATGCGGACACATGTATTGCAGGCGATGCATTTGGGTTTGAAGGGGTCATCATCCACAGGGACCAGCTCGATGTGTCCGCGATATCCTTCCAGGGTCGGCACTGTTTGCCGCGGATAATGGACTGTTACCTGGGGACGGGTGAAGTTCAAAGCAGTCACTTTCAAGCCCACCAGCAGGCTCCACAGACCCATGATGGTATCATTGAACTTTTTGACGATCATATGGCAATCACCAATAATGTTACCAGAAGGTTCAAGACAGCCAGGGGGATCAGCCACTTCCAGCAGATGTTTAACAGCTGGTCGAAGCGGACCCGGGGATAGGTCCATCTGATCCAGATCATAATCAGCAGCAGGATGTAGACTTTGGCCAGAAACCACCACCAGCCGGAGGCTACAGGACCCTGAAAACCCCCCAGGAAAAGAATAGCCGTCACGCAGCTGGCCACCACCATGTAGGCGTATTCAGCCAGAAAAAACATGCCAAAGCCCATGCCGGAATACTCGGTATGAAAGCCAGCCGTGAGCTCGCTTTCGGCCTCGGGCAGATCAAAAGGATTGCGGTTGGTTTCAGCCAGGGCGCAAATAAAAAAGATGACAAAGGCCAGGGGCTGATAGACAACGTACCATTGCCAGGGCCATGCGCCTTGTCCGGAGGCAATATCGAACAGATTGAAGGTCCCGGTCATGAAAATAACGGGCAGAATAGACAGGAGCAGAGGTATTTCGTAGGCGACAGACTGAGAAATATCCCGGGCCGCGCCTAAGAGGGCGTATTTGTTCTGGGATGCCCAGCCGGCGATGCACAGGGCCAGGACGTTGATTCCGGTAAAGGCCAAAATGAGGATCAGTCCGACATTGGTGTTGATGATCTGCAGATGCGGCCCAAAGGGTATGGCTATAAAGCAGACCAGGGCGGGAGCGATAGAGATCATGGGAGCCAGCCAGTAGAGCACACTGTCTGCTCCGGTGGGAGTGAAGATTTGTTTGCCCACCAGCTTTAATCCATCGGCCACCGGCTGAAGAATGCCCTGGGGACCCACTTCGTAAGGACCGGGCCGGCGCTGGATAAATCCGGCAATCTTTCTTTCCAGGTAGACCAGGATCAGGGCGTTTAAGCCGATAAAGGCCAGAATTGCGGCCAGGCCCACAGAAATGACGATTAGTGGAGTGGGAATAGCTTCTATCATCTGTCAATCTCCGGGATAACCAGATCCAAGCTCCCCAGTATGGACACTGCATCGGCAATAAGGATTCCCTGGGCAACTTCAGAAAAGAGACTCAAGTTGGAAAAGCCAGGCGCACGCAGCTTCAGGCGGTAAGGCGAGTTGCTCCCATCGCTGACTAAATGCATTCCGATTTTGCCCCTGGCCCCTTCTACTGCGAAATATACGTCGCCAACAGGCGGTTTGGGCCGCTTAGGGGCCTTGGGATGGATAAAATCGCCCTCAGGCAGGCTGTCCAGGGCCTGTTCTATGATCTTAATGCTTTCCTGCATCTCATCCATGCGGACCAGATAACGGCCCATGGCGTCACAGGTGTCATAGGTGGGGATATTGTAGTCGAAGCGGTCATATACAGAGTAGGGTTCTGCCCGGCGGGTGTCGTACGCCTGGCCTGAACCGCGTAAAACCGGGCCGGTGGCCCCGTATCTGCGACAGGTATCCAAGGGGATTTCACCGATCTCCTCCACTCGCTTGCGCAGGATGAAGTTATCGGTGACCAGGTCCTTGAACATCTTGGCCCGTTCTTTCATCCGGGCACACTGGATCTTGGTTTCCTCTTTGAACCGGTCATCTATGTCGTGGGAAACGCCCCCAAAGCGATAATAGCAGTAGGTGAGCCGGGAGCCGGTTATCCGCTGCAGGATGTCCTGGATTCTCTCCCGATCGTCGAATGCATACATGATGGGGGTGAATGCGCCCAGGTCCAGGAGATATGCCCCCCACCACAAGAGATGGGAGCTGATGCGGTTGAGTTCACAGGTGATGACCCGGATATATTCCGCCCTTTCCGGGACCTCCAGACCCATGAGACGTTCAAGCGCTCCCACATGGGCCCAGCCCCAGGCCAGGGCATGCAGGTAATCCGTCCGGGAGGGGTTGGGCAGATATTGAGCATATGTTTTGACTTCAGCCATTTTTTCATGCATGCGGTGAATATAGCCCAGGACCGGTTCGGCTCGAATGATATATTCGCCGTCGATCTCCAGCAGGATGCGCAGCACGCCGTGGGTCGAAGGATGCTGCGGTCCCATGTTTAAAATCAGGGTATCGTCCCTTTTTGTAGGCTGGAATTTGTTGGCGTAGAAGTCACCGCTGGTGTCTAGTCTCAGGTCCAGGCTCATGACTGCGTCCTGCTTTTGAGGTTGGAACAATCTCGAATTTTACGTAAGAAATCCTGATCTTCACGTGAGATCGGGGTGTGTTCCCGGTCAGGATACAGCTGATCCAGGCTCTTGCGCTCTGTTTCATCCTTGAGCAACGGGGGAGGCCCTTTATGATCCGGATCCAGGAGCAGGGGGAGCAGGTTGGGGTGGCCGGTGAAGCGGACCCCGAAAAAATCGAAGCATTCCCGTTCATGCCAGGCGGCACCAGGGAATATATTGTAGATTGAGGGCACCTGGGGGTCGTAACGGTCAAGCATGACCCGCAGACCGACCCTGCAGGGCTGTTCGAAACGGTCAAGGTGATAGACTACTTGAAAGCCTTCCTCCATATCCAGACAGGAGATGTCTTCAAGGAAGTATCCATTCTGATCCAGCTTGTGCACTGCATTGAAAAGATCCTTGGCCTGCACGAAATAATCAAGATCATAGCCTGTATATTCAGGGCCGCTGCTTTTCTTCTCCTTTGCGGCCTTTTTTTGATCTTTAGGATTTTCCGCCTTGGGGTCCTGATTGCTCATCCATACCTCCCAACCCGCCGCCAGCGGGGTTCGCATGATACTTTGCCTGGCATCAGGCGATGGCTCGGCTGTCCGGGATAGCCGAGCCGCTTGAGCCGCATTTGAAGGCAAAAAATGCCGCTCTCGCTTATGAGCGGGTTTCATCCTTCTTCTGCTCGGGCATGGGCCACCACCGCCTGCCGGTTATTTTCTTCTGGAGTTGAAAGAGCCCTTCCAGGAGGCCTTCCGGTCTGGGCGGACAGCCCGGGACATACACATCCACAGGTATGAGCATATCCACCCCTTCCACAATTCCGTACTGATTTTTGTATACAAAGGGACCGCCGGATATGGCGCAGTTGCCCATGGCGATGACCCACTTTGGGGCAGGCATTTGTTCATAGAGACGGGTGACCAGCGGGGCCATTTTATTGGAAATAGTCCCGGCTACAATCATCAGGTCAGCCTGGCGGGGAGAGGGCCTGAACACTTCGGCTCCGAAGCGGGCCGAATCGAACCTGGCCATGCCGAAACTCATCATTTCAATGGCGCAACAGGCAATACCGAAGGTGACAGGCCAGAGAGACATGGCCCTGCACACATTAATGATTTTCTGCACCGGATCGTAGTTGATAATGGGCTTGTCATGCGTCGTATCGGCAAAGGGAAATGCTATATCTTGATCTTCCTGGGCCATGAGAAGACTCCTTTTTTCCAGAAGTAGATGACCGATGCAAAGAGAATGACAATGAATATCAAAAGTTTTATAAAGGAAACCAGAGTCTGGTTTTGGGCGTATGAGGTGGCGACCGGGAACAGGTACAAAACGTCGACGTCAAAGGCCAAAAAGAGCAGGGCGTAGAAATAATAGTTGATCCCGAACTTGACCCAGGCTGAACCGTACGGAGTCAAGCCGCATTCATAGGGCATTCGTAAGTCTTTGGCCTGAGCCTTGGGAGATAAAAGGTAGGAGAGCAGGAAGGGGACGAGTGCAAAAAGGATAATGCCTTGAACAAAGAAGATGATAATTGCTATATGCAGCCAGGAAACACTCATAGCCGTTCCCTTCCTTGTGGTTAGACATTTGAGAGTAGAAAACAGCCGGGCTCTGTCAAGATGATGATTTCATATCCTCCGCAGGTCTCGTATTTACTTTTCTAGGGCTATTGCACCGGGATAGCCCGTATGTTTTAGATTTTAAACCCTGGATAGAGTTAAGATAATCCAAGGGTTTCCTTCTTCAACAGCGTACAGAAAGGACGTATGAGAATTCTGCTATCTTGTCAAGGCTGGTATTGAAAAGGTGAAGTTTCCTGCCGGCAAGCAGGAGTCCGGCCGGACCTGGTTCGTATCCGGGCAATGTCCGGAATAATCTCAGAGGGAATAGAATACTCATGCTTTCCTGGCTCCAGACGCAGGGAAAATGAGAGGGATGGCAATATCATACAAAAGATTTGTTGCTCCAAGTTCAGGAGAAAGTCAATTGTTGAGGGCTAAAAACTGAAGCGTTTGGTCTTTTACGTCATTGGCAGGAGAAGAGGTTGGTTTGGCGGTTCTTTTATGCTAACATATTTAAATAAATGGAGGAATAGATGATACAATCCTTTGATGGCAAGAGGCCCAAAATAGCGGATTCAGCATTTGTAAGTGAGAGCGC
>JBKHIL010000093.1:0-6763 GCA_046538645.1 Desulfovermiculus sp. | reverse complement strand
CCACATTCCGGCTCAAGGCCTGACTATGCCGTTCACCGGCCAAACGCAAAGTAGCCAGTTCCCAATCTGACTTCACTGCTCTGGCCTTGGCCAGGACGTGATCGGCAGCCAAAAACTCTACATGCTCCAGTCTGGAGGTAAGAGCCTGGCCGGCGGTCCAGGAGATATTGCCCATATCAATTCCCATAACTGTAGGCAGGTCTTGGCCTGCCTCGTCCAAAAGCTTGGGAATCTGACCCGGAGATCGAAAGGAGATGATGGTCTCAACCGGAGATTCGAGTTTGGCCCGCTCCAGACCTTTGCGCAGCATAAGCACCGGCTTTCCTTCCACAGGCAGCCAAAACAGACCATTCCCCCAGTGTCCGGTCAGCCAAAAGATCAAGGTCCTGGACATGACCATGACTCCATGGGCGGATGGGAGATCTTGAGCCAAATACCCCCTGACTTTGGACCATCTGTTTTCCAGTTCCGGGCTGGGCAGAGTATCTATAGCTTCCATGCGTCCTCCTTTGCTGAGCGGGTTTGATAAATGGCGCGAAATGAAGTATAAGCTTTTTTTTTCAATTTCATAAAGAAGGGATCTCAAGTATCATGCCGGACGCCTTTATCTGCCGCATGTGCGGTCAGTGTTGTCAGGGACAGGGAGGGATCGTTCTCACGACCAAAGATATCCATCGTCTCGCCGCGGGCTTGAACATTTCCCGACACAAAATGCTGACCTCCCATGCAGTGTATGAGCAGTGCAAACCTGTCCTCACCTGCCAGGCAGATGGAACCTGCGTATTTTTTGAGGCGAATTGCGGATGCACGATACACGAATACAAGCCGGATGTCTGCCGGGCCTGGCCCTTCTTCCGGGGAAATCTGGAAGATGAGGCCAGCTGGCGCATGGCTCAAGATTACTGCCCGGGAATCAATCCGGACGTTTCCCACCAGGAGTTCGTTCGTCAGGGCCTTATTTATGTCCGCAGCCACGGCCTTGTCTACCCGCAAGATCCAAACAGCCCTTTCGCCCTGGTCACCGGACACCTGCTGGAAAGGCATGCTGCCCTTATCTCATGAACCCCAAAATCCGCCACAAAAAATCCCGCTAACAGCGGGATTTTTTGGATATTGGGAGTCCGGCACCGGTCCATGTCCACCTGCTGAGGGTTTAGAACATCTCGTCCCCGGCCTCCTGAATGGTCTGGTCAATGGCCTCCTGAAGCTCCTGGGGCAGACCCATAATATCTACATTGAGAAATCCGCGGACAATGGTCGAGGTGGCCTGGTCCTCATCCAGGCCCCTGGCCATCAGGTATTCTATTTCTTCCTGAGCCACCTTGCCCACAGCCGCCTCATGAGAGAGTTCCACCCCGGCTACTGAGGCCTCAAGCTCGGGAATGGCGTGAATAATTCCATCCTGCAGGATGAGTCCCTTGCACTCCAGGTGTCCCTTGGAGGGGACGGCATTGCCCACCAGATGGCCGGGGTTGATGATCGTTCCTCCAGTGGTGATGGTTCGGGCGATGATCTCGGCCCGGGTGTCCGGAGCGTTTAAGACCACCCGGCTTCCGCTGTTGATATACGAACCCGGAGGAGCGGCAATAACTGAGTTGGAGGTGGCCACCGCTCCCTTGCCGTTTAAATACAAAGTGGGATAGAGCTGCGCGGAACGCACCGGTTTAAGCAGGATGTAGTTGTTTAAAAAGACACCGTTTTCTTCCACTATGCCCACTGTTCTGGGCCGGACATGGACCTCCTCGCCCCAATTGTGGACCATGGTGAAGGACAGCTTTCCGCCGCGCTTGATATAGATCTCGGAAATACCCATGTGTAGAGCCGACTCTACCTGGTGAGAGACCGCGCAGCCGGTAATGATGTGCAGCTCCGAGTCTTCTTCCACAACTATTATGTTGTGTACGTTCTGCCCGACCTTCTCCCCCTTGATAAACAGACAGGACTGGACCGGATTGACAACCTTGGCCCCTTTCTCCGTGCGGATGAAATATCCGCCATGGGTCTTATCGGCCACTGCCCGGGTATATTTGTCCTTGTCCGGATCAACAGCCTGCCAGTAATAGTCCTTGAGTCCGTCATATTTATCCAGGGCCTGGTGGATATTCAAGACCTCGACACCCGGAATGCAGGTCGAACAGTGCACGCTGGAATGGTCCATTTGCAAAAAGGTGCCGCTGCGGTCCTTGCCCGAGACATCCACCCCAGCCATGAGCAGCTGCTTGCGTTCCTGTTCGTCGAGCTGAGTCAGGTCCTGCATCTGCCCGGATTCCGCCCCTTCGTACTGGTAACTGGTGATATCGATGTCTTCCTCGTTCCGGGTCATGGGCTTTTTTCCGGATTTGTTCTTTACCTCAGGCATCGCACACACTCCTCATAGCCGTATTCACTGATATGATCCAGAATGTCCCGGGGTCTGGCTGAGCAGCACAAGGTGCCATTATACATAACCATCCCCCGGTCGGCATTGATATAGTCCAAAATATACCCGGTATGGGTGATGATAAGCCCGGACGAATCGCGCTGGGCTTTTTGCTCTTTCATGCTCATGTCTTCCCGGGGCTGCAAATCCTGCTGCAGGAGATGCCGCACCATTTTGCCGATCAGCTTCATGTTTTCCAGGTCTACTCCTGATTCCGGCTCGTCAAATAGCAGCAGCTTGGGCTTTTGGGCCATGAGCTGCAAGAGCTCGGAACGCTTGATTTCCCCCCCGGAAAAGCCGGAGTTGATGTCCCGGTCCAGAAACTTTTCCAAGTCTACTTCCCGGGCCATAGCTTCCACATCCACGTCTTCGTCCGCAGCGCACATCTGGACCAGATGCCTGGTCTTTAAGCCGTGAATAGTGGGCGGACGCTGAAAGGACATGCCAATACCCAGCTGGGCCCGTTCATGCACGGCCATATTGGTAATATCTTGCCCGCGAAACATGATCTTGCCCTGGGTTACCTCATATCCGCCGAAACCCATCAGGGCCATGAGCAAGGTTGTCTTGCCCGAACCATTGGGCCCAAACAAAATAAAGGTCTCATCGCGGTCAATCTCCAGATTGAGCCCTCGCAGGACCTGGGTTTGGCCAATGTTTACATGCAGATCCTCTATTTGCAGCATGCCTGTCACCTTTTCCACCTGGCTTGGGAGTTAAAGGTCTAATAAAAACGAAATGTATCTGAGTTTGCGTTCCTATCTGTATAACACCAGGAGCAGCGTTTGTCATCCCTAAACAGGGGGATTATAATCATTCCGGCCACAAATCCAGCTGCGTGCGCCCACCAGGCCACCCCGCCTCCGCCCTGGGTTCCGGCCATGCTGAACAGACCGGAAAAAACCTGGATCAAAAACCAGAGTCCCAAAAAAACCAAAGCCGGGAGGACCACAAAAAAGGGAAAGATGAAGATCGGGATCAAGGTCAACACCTGGGCATGGGGATACAAGAGCAAATACGCCCCCATGACCCCGGCAATGGCCCCGGAAGCCCCAACCACCGGGATGGTGGAGTCGGTATTGAACACCACATGTCCGGCCAGTGCAGCAAGCCCGCAGATAAGATAAAAACCGATAAAACGCACCGGACCCACAACATCTTCCACATTATCGGCAAACACCCATAAGATCCACATGTTGGCCACAAAATGCAGCAAACCGCTGTGCAAGAACATATGAGTAAACAGGGGCAAAAGGCTGGCTTCCGGAAGCCCCGCCCATTGAGCCCAGTCGGAATTGAAGTATCTGGCCGGAACAACACCCAGAACATAAAAAAGGCGGTGCAGTGCCTGCTCGCTGAGTCCTAACTCATAGAGAAAAAAAAGGGTATTCACGGCCACAATTATCCGGGTGGCATAGGGGGAATAACGGCGGGGAATATTGTCTCGGATAGGAAACATTCAGATCACTCCACAGGTCTTCAGCCAGTTAAGAAACGCGTGCACCTTCTTCCGCCTTCGAGTGCGCAAAGACTCCTGCAGCTTTTGGGCACTTTGTTTCAGGTCGGTCCAGGAACCGGCATTGGTCACGTTGATATCCGCCTGGGCCGCCTTTTCTTCATCCGGCATCTGCCAGGCCTGCATCTGCTCGATCATTTCCGGGCCCCATCCCCGGTCCTGTTCCAGACGGCGCCGCCGGACAGGGGCCGGACAATAAACATTGACCGTCACATCCACCAGACCTTTCTCTTTCCACTCCCCCTCAAAGAGAAGGGGTACTTCAGCCAATATAAATCGGGCCTGTTCATGTTTCTTACAAAATTCATGCCAGCTGTGCTCAACGAGAGGATGAATAATATTCAAGATCGCTTCCCGTTCCCGGGCAGAGGACCGCATGGCTGCAAACAAGGCCGTTTTGTCCACTGATCCGGATGGATCGGGGACAAAGCGCTGCCCAAAGCTGCGTCTGAGCATCTCCCAGCCATCCGCACCCGGGGCATAGAGTTCAGCGACCACTTGATCGGCACTCCAGACCGGAGCTCTCTCCCTGGCCAGCAAAGAGGTCAGAGACGATTTGCCGCACCCGGCACTCCCGGTTATGCCCACCCGCTGCGGGCGGCGATGAGCCCGGAGAAGAACGCGCAGAAAATCCCTGGGCACACCCTGACGGATGCTCTGCCACTCATTGCTTCGCGGGTGCCGAAAGCCAAGACGCCAGGCATGGAGCATCTGCCGGGTAACCATTTTAGCCAGATCAGGGCGGGAACGCTCCAGTAAGGCTGTCTGCTGCGGTCCATAGGTCCGGTCTCCGAGAACTGCATGCCCCATGTGGGCCAGGTGGACCCGGATCTGGTGCGTGCGGCCGGTGACGATCCGGATTTGCACCAGGGAGCAGGGAATATGCTCAAAGACATGCAAAACCCGGTACCAGGTCTGGGCGGGCCGGCCCTGGCCTTCCTGAACTGCCATCCGCGTCCTGTGCTGCTCATCCCGGCCCATGGGGAGATCGATCCAGGACTCGGTCTGCTCTGGAGATCCGTATACCAGGGCTAAATACTCCTTTTCCACTTCCCGGGCAGCCATGGATCGGCTTAAGGCTGACCGGATATCTTCATTTAAGGCCACCAGGAGCAGACCGGAGGTATCCTTGTCCAGCCGGTGCACGATCCCGGGCCGGAAATCGTCCAGCTCCCTTAACGAAGGAAATGTATGCACCAATCGATGGACCAGGGTGCTGTTCTGCTCCGAAGGGGCTGGATGCACGCTCAAGCCCGGTGGCTTGTTGACCACAGCCAATTCCCGGTCCTGCCGGACTATCTGGACCGGATCATCATGGGGACATATCTTTTTCGTCTGCTCCGGCAGATCCAGAATCAGGCGGTCCCCGCTGCGGATCTCGGCAGCGGGCTTGGAACAGGGGCGGTTGTTGATCATGGCCCGGCCATCCTTGATCCATTGCCGGATTCTATTCCTGCTCACCTCTTGGCTGTCCAGCATCCATGTCCAGTAGGCATCCAGGCGCATCCCGGCCTGCTCTGGACTTACCTCGGATCGTATCTGCCGTTCACTGCTGTTTTTTTGCATATGATAAGTCCGTACTTCTGGGACTGATGCCAATAATGGAAGCATATGTCATACAAACTTGCAAGCTCTACCTGGACGAGTATGCTCATTTTAGCTATCTTGCAACATACATCATATGCATGAGAGGAGCTGTTATGAGCACAGAGCTTCAGCCCCTGATTGACCAGATCTACAATGAAGCGGTCCAGCGCGGGCAGCAGGAGGCGGATGAAATTGTGTCCAAGGCCAAGGACAAAGCGGCTTCGATCGTCCAGAACGCTGAACAGCGCAAGCAGCAAATCCTGGATCAGGCCAGGCAGGAAGCTGAAAAGTATAGCGAGCGCAGTCAGGCCACTCTGGAACAGGCTGCCCGGGATGTGCTCATCCTGGTCAGCCAGGGTATAGAAAGCATCCTTTCCGAGCTGGTGGCTGAATCTGTTCAGCAATCAATGGACGTGAGCACCATCCAGAACATGCTGGTGCGCATCGCCGAAGTGTGTACCGCCCAATCCGGGGAAACCCGTCTGGAATACCTGGTCAGCCCTGAGGATCATCAGGCCCTGATAGAATATTTTGCGTCCATGTACCGGCAAAAAATGATCAAAGGCGTGCAGCTCAAAGTGGATGAGAACATTGAGAAAGGATTTAAGGTATCATTCCAGGAGGACCACGTATACCTGGACTTTACGGCCGAAGCTGTGGCTGAGGCCTTAAATGAACTCCTGCGGCCTCATCTGGGAGAAATCGTCAAGCGTGTGGCCAGTGACGACCCCAGTTTAGAAGCCTATTGCTCCACCCTTTTATCCAGACGAAAGCAAGAGTGATGCACACCTATCTGGCCGCCACTTTACCTGTTTGCACCCTGGGAGATACTCCGCCTCTGTCCCTGAACGGATACTCTGTTCAATGCTCCGGCATCTTAAACAGGGAAGAGCTCCAGGAGCTGGATCGTCTGTTGCAAAACCGTTTCTCCGAGAGCCGCACTCATTTTGGCCAGGCCTGGACAGCACTGAATATGCAGATGGAAAACGAGATGGCTGCCCTGCGGGCTCAAAAATGGCAAGTCCACCCCCCTCCTCCCCGTCTGCATTCCGGGTTCAGCCTGGAGGCCAGCCACATAGTGCATGAAGCCTTCAACCGGGAAACTCCGCTGCAGATGGAATGGACGCTGGATCAGGGCCGCTGGAGGCTGGCCGAAGGTTTGATCAGCCCGGATCACCCTCTGGGTCTGGAACGTATTCTGGCCTTTGGTGTCCAGCTCGTCCTCATGCACAGGTGGGCTG
>JBKHIL010000092.1:0-6858 GCA_046538645.1 Desulfovermiculus sp. | reverse complement strand
AGCATGCGCAGCCTTGGGCTCTGCAGCACTTCACGCACGATCTTCTCCAGGCGGGGATGCAATTCACTTTCCCCGGGATATGTCCAATGCAGATTCTGCAACAGGCAGTGGAGATCTTCTTGTCCAGGGCTCATCATGAAGTCCAGCCCTTCTTGGGCCGCCTCTTTTGCAGCTGTCCATGAAGCCACACCGCCACCGATGATCAGGACCGGACCTTTAAGAAAGGCCCGCTCCTGAATGGTTGGCGAGAGCGCGGCCATTTCCGCTGCCGCGGCTCTGATCAATCTGGCCCCTTTTTCAGCCCGCAAGACCGGAGATATGTCGTTGGTTGCCGCAATATGTCCCCGCAAGTTGACCATGTCGATCTGGCCTTTGAGCAGCTCAAGGGGTTCGAATTTTTTTTCAAACTTCTTGAGCATCAACCGGCTTTCGCATCCAGCGATGATCAGCCGGTTAAGATCCTTCTCTGCCACAGTGGAAATCATCCGGTCCAGGCCGGGACCAAGGCATGGATAGGGCAGTATTTCGCAGTGCTCGACATTTTGATCCTCACTCACCCGGCGGGAAAGTGCATTCAGATCAACCAGTGGGCCGATCCTTTCCCCGCAGCGGCACAGAAAGACGCCTGTTCTGGCTTGTGCGCTCATGGATTTTGCCTCCTGTCCCTGAACAGTTACGATACGCCGCGTACCGAGTCGATCCTGGCCTGCATGGCATTCGTGGGGCAGATAGTCACACAGCAGCCGCATTCGACACACACTTCCGTGGGCCGCAGAAAAGGCGCTCCCACCTTTTTATGCACCCCCCGGCTGACAGTGGATATAGCGGCCAGTCCGACCACTTCAGTGCACACCCGGGTACACAGCCCGCAGAGCATGCACTGCTCATCCGGATTTTCTATTTCAAACCGGGTTCCGGTCACGTCGTACCTGGCGGCCATATCCCGAATCTCTTTGCTGGCCGGACATTCAGACAAAAGCATTTCCAGAATCCAGCGCCGCACATTGCGGACCCGGTCGGTATCTGTATATATTTTTATTCCCTCAGCCACCGGATACATACAGGAAGCGACCAGCTTGGCCTGTTCGCCCTCTCCGAGCTCCACAAGACACATGCGGCAGACTCCGCTTGGACTCACTGCCTCGTGGTAACACAGGGTGGGGATATAAAAACCGTTATGCCTGGCTGTTTCCAGAACGGTCCAGCCCGGCCTGGCCTGAACCTCCTGCCCGTCTATAAACATGGTAATCATTGGGTGTGGCTCCTTATACGTTTTTGGGCACTCAAAGAGCTCATATGCTCTCAGAGCCCAGCACAGTTGTATTCTCCGTACGGTAACCAGGTTCCACCCGCACCGCACCAAACTTGCAGGACTCCAGGCAGATTCCGCATCGGATACAACGGCTTGCATCAATGACATGCGGCTCTTTATCCTCACCGCTGATGCACTCCTGCGGGCATTGCCGGGCGCAGACCCCACAGCCGGTACACAGCTCTGGATCAATGGAGTACGTGATGAGGTCCTTGCACACCCCGGCCGGACACTCATGATCCTGGATATGAGCCATATATTCGTCCTGGAAGTACTTCAGCGTGGTCAGGACCGGGTTGGGCGCACTCCCGCCCAGAGCGCACAAGGAGCCATCCTTGACCGCCTGAGACAGGCTGATCAGATCATCAACATCCTGCGGGGTCCCTTCCCCGGCTGAGAACGTATCGAGCATCTTGCGCATCCGGATCAACCCCAGACGACAGGGAATGCACTTGCCGCATGATTCCTCTTCCAGGAAGCGCAAAAAGTAGCGGCTGATGTCGACAACACAGTCCCGGCTGTCCATGACGATCATGCCCCCGGAGCCCATCATGGAGCCCACTTTGGCCAACGAATCAAAGTCCACCGGGGTGTCTTTGAGGGAGTAAGGGATGCATCCGCCTGAAGGCCCTCCGGTCTGAACGGCCTTAAACGGCTCGCCGCCAGGCACGCCGCCTCCTATTTCCTCAATAATCCGTCGCAGTGAAATACCCCTGGGCACTTCCACCAGTCCCACGTTGTTGACCTTGCCTACCAGGGAAAAGACCTTGGTTCCCGTGTTGTCAGCCACACCCAGCCCGGCATACCAGTCTGCTCCCTTGTCCACGATCAAGGGGACATTGGCCCAGGTTTCAACATTGTTGAGCACCGTGGGGCGGCCCCAGAGACCCTCTTCCACTGAACGGACGTACTTGGGGCGCGGATTCCCGGGTTTGCCCTCAATGGAAGTAAACAGAGCGGTTGATTCGCCGCATACAAATGCACCAGCTCCACGGTTGATTCGGGCATCGAAAGAAAATCCGGTATCCAGGATATTCTCCCCCAGCAGCCCCAGCTCCCGGGCCTGAGCCATAGCGTTCTCCAAGTGCCGGATGGCCAGGGGATATTCGGCCCGGACATAGAGATACCCCTGCTGCGCACCCAAGGCATAGGCCCCCAGGATCAGACCTTCGAGCACAGCATGCGGATCGCCTTCCATGATGGTCCGATCCATAAATGCCCCGGGATCACCCTCATCCCCATTGACCACCACGTAGATCGGTCTGCCTTTTTTCTCCACTGCGGCCAGGGCCGAGCGCCACTTGCGGCCGGTGGGAAAGCCGGCCCCGCCGCGGCCCCGCAAGCCGGATCTCTCCACTTCTTCAACCACCTGCTGCGGGGTCATGCTGGTCAGGGCCTTGGCCAGGGCCTGATATCCACCTGCTGCTATGGTATCAGTTATGTCCGTCGGGTCGATCTTTCCAATATTCCGCAAAACTGACCGCTGCTGCAGTTTATAAAAGGGAATTTCTTTTTCACTCAAAATCGGCTCACCGCTTTGCGGGTCTTTATACAGCAGACGCTCCACAGGCTTTTCCTGGAGTATGCTCTGTTCCACTATATCTTCAGCATCTTTGGGTCCCACCTTCTGGTAAAAATATCCGTAAGGATTGACGATAACCAGCGGTCCCCGGGAACAGAAACCATGGCAGCCGGTCTTCTTGATCCCCGGCGCGACCTGGGTCGTTTTGTTTGCTGCTTGAAGGGCTAAGTTCAGGGCCTGGGCCACCTTGGGGCTGCCGTTGGCCACACACCCTGTGCCGTGACAGACAATAATTTCCTGGCCGGCTGGATCCCGGCTGGCCAGGATGCTCTCCCGGAGCTCATTGAGTTCCGCATGGGAACCCAAAGGCGAGCTTTCCAGGTTTCGGGCAGTGCTTTGATCAGCCATGGCGTATCCTTTTTTGGTTATTCACGGCTTAAGGCCTTCAGTTGTTTTTCCAGTTTTCTGACTGTGATACTGGGATAATACTGATCATCGATAACCATTACCGGCGCCAGGGCGCAGGCTCCCACACAGTTGACCGACGTGTAGGTAAACTTCATATCCGGAGTGGTTTCGCCCGGTTCGACCTGCAGCCGCCGCTTCAGCTCGTCCATGATTCGCTGCCCCCCCTTCAAGTGACAGGCCGTTCCCAGGCAGACCTTTATGGTGTGCTCCCCCTGGGGTGTGAGGCGAAAGGACTGATAGAAGGTGGCCACAGAATAGGCCTGAGAAGCTGGTACACCGGTCTGTTCACAGATCAGATCCATGGCCTCGGGCGGGATGTAGCCATAGCTTTTCTGAACATCCTGGAGCATAAATATCAGATACTCAGGACTGGCTGGATACCGCTCGGTGATTTCGTCGATGCGCGATTCATGCGAGATCATCTGCTCCCCCTTGCACGGTGAATCTGGTTGCTGCCCCTCATGCAAAACGTGGCTGTACGTTGATGGCAGCAAGCAATGTGCCAATCATATAAGCTATTGAATTTATAATTAAATGAAGTGCCGGGAGGCGAAATGATCAGTCGGGAGAGGAAATACCAGAAAGTGAAACAGTAAATGAAACAAGTTGTGAAACACTGAAACCTGATTGAAACATATTCAGGTCAGATTGAATTCCTTCATTCGACGCCAGAGGGAGGTCCGGCTGATGCCGAGCATGTCTGCGGCATGTTGCCTGTTGCCGCCGGATTTGGACAAAGCCCAGAGTACTGACTGTTTGTCGCCTGATCCTTTATGGGCCAGGCGCGTGTGGTCCTCCATAGAGGCCTGCTGGTGATTTTGGATCGTGATTTCAGGCAAATGGCGCTCAAAAATGACCGGGCCTTTGACAAAAACAAAGGCATACTCAAGGGTTCGTTCCAGTTCGCGTATATTCCCCGGCCAGTCATGTTTGATGAGAATCCGCATCACTTTGGGGTCTACGGCCCGAACCTGTTTGTGGTAACGCTGGTTGAGGATCTTCAAAAAATGGGAGACCAGGGGGGGGATATCTTCCGGCCGTTTTCGCAAGGGAGGCACATAAAACGGCACTGTGCGCAGGCGGAAATAGAGATCTTCCCGAAACAGGTTCTGGCCCAGGGCCTTGGCCAGGTCCCTATTAGTGGCGCTTATGATCCGGGCATCAAGAGGGAGAGACCGCGTTCCGCCGACCCTTTCAAACTCGCGCTCTTCAATTACCCGCAGCAGTTTGACCTGGATCTGTTGCTTGAGATCCCCAATTTCATCCAGGAAAAGTGTCCCCCCCCTGGCCAGCTCAAATCGGCCCAGCTTGCGACTGTCAGCTCCGGTAAAGGCCCCCTTTTCATGCCCGAAAAGCTCCGACTCCAGCAGGGACTCGGCCAGTGCAGAACAATTGACAGCCACAAAAGGCCCCTTGGAGCGGCCGGACTGTCTGTGAATTGCCCTGGCCAGGACTTCCTTTCCGGTCCCGCTCTCACCACAGAGCAGGACATTTGCGTCGCTGGCTGCTACATCCGGGAGCATCTGAAATATGGACTGCATGGATGGGCTTTTGCCGATCATCCCCTCAAAGGCTGCATGGGACCGGGACAGGATATACTCACCTGCCGGCGGCCGGAAAGTTTCAATTCCTCCCTGGATCGTGCCGTCTTTGTCCTGCAGGATATTCACATTGACAATGAGCGTGTTCGTCACTCCGTGCCGGTTGGTGACCAGGACTTCCTGGTCCATCTGCAGCTTGCCGGTTTCAAAGCAAACCCCCAAAGGACACCCTTTGTGACAGAGTTCAGAGCAAAACACCTCCCAGCAGTGCCGGCCGATGACTTCATCCTTGTTGTACCCGGTGATACCTTCCGCGGTCTTATTAAATGACGTAATTCTCCACAGGGTATCAATGGTAAATACGCCTTCAGGTAAATATTGAAATATCTCCTGATAATCCAGGCGCGGCTCTGA
Source organism: Desulfovermiculus sp. (assembly GCA_046538645.1). Lineage (GTDB taxonomy): Bacteria > Desulfobacterota > Desulfovibrionia > Desulfovibrionales > Desulfothermaceae > Desulfovermiculus. The sequence continues at coordinate 1,601 of JBKHIL010000092.1, read as the reverse complement.
GTCGTATTTGACCGGAGGGGCATCTCTTTCCATTGGCAAGCGTTCCTTTCAGCCAGAACACAAGGCTGACATGGCTCAGGGCCATTCCCGGGAACCGTTTATGGGTATACACAAATCATAGGACCTTGGAAAAGATATTGCAACAATCGAACCATAGGAAATAATTTAGAGCAAGGGACTGAAAATCTTGACCATGCCCTCAGCTGCTCTTTTGTACAGCGGGCGTTGAAACCATGTGCCGGGATCCACCTGGACTGACTGCTGCTTATAGCGGCCAAGCACCTGGTTGAGATGAGAATTAAAGCCGGAGTCAAAGACAATGCTTACCAGTTCCATGTTCAGATAAAACGAACGGATATCGAAGTTTGCTGAGCCAACGATAGCCATGGCCTGGTCGATGGTGATGATCTTGGTATGCAGCATGCCCTCCTGAAACAAATACACATTGGCCCCGCCCTGCATGACCGCACCGCAGTAATAGGCACTGGCCTGGTCCACCAGGAGATGATCACTTCTGTCAGGTACGATGATGTTCACTTCCACGCTGCGGGCAGTGACCGCCAATCGTAAAGCAGTGATCAGGCCGTCATTGGGAATAAAGTAGGGAGAAACCACAGACACGCAGTGCCTGGCCGTATTTATGGCATGAATGACGAGATCCTGAAAGCTTCCGGCCTGCTTGTCCAAGCCGGTAGGCACCACCTGCACTGCTGCAGGGCCTTCGCTAACTGAAACAGGATAGAGATCAGGAGATTCGAGCAGCTCCTGCGTCTCATAGAACCAGTCCTCGACAAATACAGACTGCAGCTGGCTTACCGTTGGTCCCTTGATCCGGACCATGATATCATGCCATTGGCCGGCTTTTTTATGTCCGTATTCAGGTTCCACAATGTTTTGCGATCCAGCATATCCCACCTGCCCGTCAATAACCACAAGCTTGCGGTGATTGCGGATATCCACTCTGGCCAGCTTCATGCGCAAAGGGTTGGAGGGCAAGGCCGCCTCCACCCGCACTCCCTGCTCTCTCATCCACTGCCCCAATCCTCTAAACAAACCTCTGGACCCTACATCATCAGCCAGCACCTTGCAGTCCACACCCCGGCTGGCTGCATCAGCCAGAGCCCTGGCTACCTTTAAACCTGTAGCATCATCTCTGAAGATATAAAAAAGGAGGTGGACGTGGCTTTGGGCCTGCCCAATGTCTTTAATTAAAAAATCAATAAACTCAGGGACATCAGATATGAGATCAATACTGTTCCCGCCCAGCAGAGGCAAGCCCCCGTGCTTCTCAGCCAGATACACCAGGGGTTGATACTCGGGATCGACCTGACAGTCTTCACGATTGGGGCAGGCCCGAAACCTGGTATTGGCCAGGTGGAAGTTTATGTGTTTTTTTATTCGTCGAGACAGCCTGGGTCTGCTCAGGCCGTGTTCTTCCAGAATAAGATACAATAAAAGTCCGATCCAGGGAGTGATGAAAATAATCGCCACCCAGGCCAGGCTGGTGGTGGGGTTGTCCTTGCGCATGCCGATAACCGGGATCATGCCCAATCGAATGCCCCATCCGCCCACGTCCCAGAGAAGGGATTCAGTCAACATAG
>JBKHIL010000012.1:0-13993 GCA_046538645.1 Desulfovermiculus sp. | reverse complement strand
AGGATCCCGGTGAACTGGAAGAAAGTTCACGGGATAAACCCCAGCTAAATGGAAAAGATTTAATGAGGTGAACCCTGGGAACGAAGAAAGAAGCCTCTGGTAAAACCGTCAATGAGATTCTACGTTTCATCCTCGAGCAAATTTTTCTCATTTTGCCCGCTTTGGGGCAAAAGATATTTCAGATTTGCCGGAGGCAAAGCTGAAAAGTAATCTCCACCTCTAATAGACCGGTCGTATACTTTATGTCAAACCCACTGCATCTTCAAGACGCAATGGGTAATTTCGGTTCTGAAAAAGAGGGAAGAAGGAGCACTATCCTTGGGCGCTGGAGACCCTGAGTTCGGCAAAGGTCTTGATCTCGGCCAGAATCCTGGTTGCAGCATCCAGCAGTTCCATGGCTACTGCAGCTCCGGTTCCTTCCCCCAACCGGAACTCAAGATCCAGCAGAGGATCAAGTCCCAGCCTTTCGTGCATATAGGCGTGTCCTTTTTCCACTGAGCGGTGGCTGGGAAACAGGTAATCTTTGGCCCGGGGCGCAATTTCGCATCCAATCAAGGCTCCGGCCGTGGCGATGAATCCATCACAGACAACCGGAACATGGTGCAGTGCAGCCCCGATGACCAGACCGGCCAGACCTCCGATCTCCAATCCCCCCACCTTGGCCAACACATCCAATGGATCCCTGGGGTCTGGCCTGTTCACCTCCAGAGCCTGCTCAATGACCCGGATCTTGTGGGCCAGACGCTCATCGTCCAGGCCGGTGCCCCGTCCGGTAAGCTGAGCCACTGGCAGACCGGAGAAGGCAGCGATAATGGCTGTACTTGGGGTGGTGTTTCCAATCCCCATGTCACCGGTTCCCAGCATATCCAGACCCTGTTCAGCCAGCTGGTCCACAATCTCAATCCCGGCCCGCACGCTTTGCTCTGCCTCTTCCCGGGTCATGGCCGGGCCCTGAGCCATATTCCTGGTCCCTTTGCGCACCTTTTTATGCACAATGGGCAGATCCGGGTCAAAATCGCAATTTACTCCCAGGTCGGCCACCAGGACTCTGGCCCCTGCATGCCGGGCCAGGACATTAATCGAGGCCCCATCGCTGACAAAGGCATGCACCATCTGGGGAGTTACTTCCTGGGGGAAAAGACTCACCCCTTCTTCCACCACTCCGTGATCCCCGGCACAGGTAACAATAACTTTGTTCTTGAGCTGTACGTCCAGGGTCCCGGCAATACCAGCCAAACGGGCGGAAAGATCTTCCAGCTTACCCAGGCTCCCTCTGGGCCGGGCCTGCTCCTGCAGGCGGTTCAAAGCAGACCGATACGTCTTTGCATCCGGACTCTCAATGCGGTGTGCATAGTCGGCCAACATGTTCATATCCACCTCGTATCTGTTTGCCTGGGGCATAAAAAAATCCCCAAGCGTTGTCCATACGCTTGAGGATTTGCCTTCTCCCCATCAGCCCATCCGGCATGGCAGGTCTTCTGACTCCCGGATCATCCTCCGGCTGCGCCTTCCCATCCAGCACTCAATTGCCTCAAGAAGATTTATTTTTCCGCAAGAGCTACAAATGACAATTGAGTGCCGGACAGTGGCCGATATGCAGCCTTTGTCCCCGGTTACAGCGGCGGGTCCGTACCGGATTTGCACCGGTTTCCCTCTTGTCCGCTCCAGCGGACACCATGCCGGGTCTTTTCATCCCGCAGGACGTTACGATATGCCCACGTGCCGGCCTCTGTCAAGGCCCTGGTCTTCCGCTCTCATCTTTGGTACACAAAAAGACATGCCCAATTCATCACTGCGTTTTGAAGTCCCTTTTTTGCCGGATGAAGATTATGTCCGTTTTCTGGCCAAACACTGCTCTCATGTGGCCTGTATCTATTTCAGCCTGCACGAGGCCTCGATCCTGGATGCCCGAGCCGGAGTTTTTTCCCTTCCGCTTCAGGAGATATCAAGCTTATTGCAGACCCTGCCAGGGATACCCAAGTACGCCCTGCTTAACAGCCGCTTTCATGCTCCGGCCAATCTCCTGGACTCCCAACAGATGGACAGGATCCTTTCCAAATTGCAGACCCTGTATCAGAAAGGGTGCCTGGACGGGATCGTCTATGTCGATCATTACCTGGTAGCGGCTCTTTCAGACCGGAATCCGGAGCTGTGTGCCCAACTGGAGGCTGTCCCGGGTGCCAATTGCCTGCTGGATTCATTGCCCCGTATCCACCAGCACCTGGAACTCATTGCCCACACCGCATTTCAGGCCCCGGGAAAGCTGGTCCTGGATCGAACCTTGAACCGGGATCTTCCCCGCCTCGAAGAGATAAGCCGGGCCTGCGGACGACTCTGGCCGGGCATGCGCCTTGGGCTTCTGGCCAATGAGGGCTGTCTGCCCCATTGTCCTTTTAAGCTGGCTCACGATGCAAATATTGCCCTGGGCCGCATTGATCCGGGACAGGAGCAGACATTTGCCATAAACACATCCCTGGGCTGCGCCCGGACCTTTTTACGTGATCCCTCTCTTATTCTGCGTTCGCCTTTCATCCGGCCTGAGGATACAAAGGCTTATGCTCCGTATGTGCAGGATATCAAACTAGGCGGCCGAACCAGGGGAGCTCAGGTCATGCGCAAAATCCTGGAGCTCTATATTCGCCGCTCTTACTCCGGAAATCTTTTGGAGCTCATGGATACCCAGGAGTTTCTGGCTGATAAGCTCTATGTGGCCAACCAGGACCTTCCAGCTGAGTTTGGAGCCCGGACCATGCAGTGCGGCCTGCGTTGCTACGAATGCTCATATTGCCAAAATCTTGCCGCTACTCATGTGCAGAACCTGGGCCTGCATATCAAGCCCATGTGGGTGTGAAATGAAAAAGGCCTTCAGGAGAGGAGGGGCAAACTCCTGAAGGCCTTTTCACAGGTAGAACCTGAACAACAGGCCCTAATCTATACCAGAAACAGGCAGGGTGCAAGCTTCTCTCCACTTCCTTCAGCGCTTGACACCAGACCTGATCTCTATTTAATCTTCAGTAAAATTTCATAGAGTTACGGGGCAGACCATGATTCCACAACATATAAGAGACATCCTGGCTCAGCACGGGCTCTCCCCTCTGGAATTCGAACCCGGAAGCACCCCCACTTCGGAGATGGCGGCCAGTCGAATCGGAGTTCAGGTGGCTCAAATTGCCAAATCCATTCTTTTGGCCGGCAAGGACGGCTCTTTCCGCATGGCCATTTTGCCCGGGGACAAGAAACTGGCTTCCGGAAAGTTCAAGCAGGTCACTGGAATCAAACACCGCATGGCAACAGCTGAAGAAGCATTGGAGCAGACAGGATTCCGTATCGGCGGGGTATGCCCTTTTGGAGTGAACGGCATACAGGTATTCATCGATCAGGGCCTGGGCCAGTTCGATTTGATCTACCCGGCGGCCGGGACTGATGCCTCGGGTGTACCCATGCATTTGGACGATCTGGTCCGGATAACCAACGGGAGGGTCTGCGATATTGCCCAGGACAGCTGATTCCGGCCCGCAACCTTTGGTCATTATCGGATACTGCATGCCGATTTTTCTCCCCAGTATTGATACAATTCTATCAGGGATTGTGGCTGCATGAATGCCAAGCTCTTTGCCTATGACCAAAACGATCCTTTAAGCATTTATAACCGAAGCTTTTTTTGTCCTGTTTACAAGCGCTATGTCCCCTTTCTGGCCTGCCCCCAATGCCCGAAATTTCCCTGCCCGGAGCTTAGCAGCACCGATCTGTACATGCTCTCCACCTCCCCTTTTCTGACCCGGGTGGTGGTTGGCTTTCAATCCCAAAGGAGACAGAAGATGTATATTCTCAAAAAGCTGGATGGCAGTCTGCAGATGGTCGAGGATCTGGATGAAAAAAACCCGGACCAGGACCTGCTCAAAGACGTCGAAGAGGTCTATCCGGTCACAAAGGTCCTGGTTCCCCAGCTCAAACTGGTCCCCAAAACCAAAGAAGAACGCAAACAGGTCAAAGAAGAGCTTGAAGAACACCAGAAAGATGCAGCTGAGCTTTCAGGGAATACAGCCGCTGATTCCGAAAATCCAGGCCCTGGAAAGGGCAGGGGCAAAACCAAGCAGGGATAGCAGCAGAACCCAGGGAACATAAGTGTTTTTTGGGGCTTTTGAGGTACAGAGTGGACCAGGGTGATCAGAACAAAAAGCGGGCAGATCACCATGTCCAGCCTGTGTGTGCAGCAAGTCCGGGAATATAAAGTACCCAGCTGCTTTAGAGCCCTCAGGCCTTATACTGCCGGGAGACTGCTTATGTTTTATCTGGAGGAATTATGAGCAGAAACCGTGATACCCTTCGCCAGTCGCTTGTCAGCTGCCTGGAAACTTCCGGTCGTGCATTGAGTTACAAAGAGCTCTCGGCCATGCTCGGAGTATCAGAAAAAGAGCTTCCACAGCATATGGAACATGTGGCCAAGAGCCTGCGATCAAAGGGCAGACAGCTGACTATTCTACCTGCCACGTGCATTACCTGCGGATATACGTTTGAAAAAAGAAAAAAACTGACCCAGCCCAGCCGCTGTCCTCTCTGCAAAAGCGAACGAATCGACCCACCCCTGTTTAAACTCGAATAATCCCTACATGTTGCTTTCTGCAATGTCCGGTTCCTGATCCAGCCCGCGAAATATGTGCTTTTCTTGCCTGCTTGCCAGATAACCGCCTGCAAAGAGTTGCGTTGAGCAACAGATTATGCGCTCCACAGCTCAATCCGTGTCTGTATGCATTGCTTTCAGCCGGGAGCAGACTTGGCATATTATTTGTATATATTCAATTGAAAAGAAAAACATGGGAGGAAATAATTATGAAGATGTTTTTAAAAAAAATGGAAGCCTTGATTATGGCCTCAACCTATGCGCAAGCAGGGGCCCATTCTGCAGCTATGGAATGTCTGGAGGCTGTATATACTCCAAAACCACGCCAGGACAAACGTCCTGCCCGCAAAAAGAGCCAGCAGAGGCGGCTTCGCCTTTAAGCCAAATTTCCCCAAAGATACGGCATAGGATGAGAGGCATGGAGTATATCCTGTTTGCTGCAGACAGCATATGGCCATCGCGGAGAGTCTTTGAGCACACAGTTGACTTGTGTGCTCAGATGACTGCCCGTCTCAATGTGCTGCAAATCATTCAGCCCAGGAGATTTAAGCATACCCTTTCAGCCACCCGCTCCAGGCTGGCCAGGGCTCACTTTATGTTTGAAACAAGCATGAGTGCGGCTACCTATGCCCAGGCTGGGTGCAGCGAACTGGCCAAACAATGCCTGCTGCAAGGGGAACACGCGCTCAAGGGCTTGAGGCTGATAGCAGACAATCAGGGGGTGCATGCCGAATTTTCGCAGCAGATCGGCCCTTTTGCTCACGAATTGATATTATTTCTTGAACAGCGGCCGGACATGGTCATGGCAGTGCTTGATGCCCAGGACACACTTTCTGACAAGGGATCAAAGCAAAAGATTCAGGAACTATTAAAAATAATCCCGTACAAGATTGGTATTCCGGTAATTGTACCTGGATGGAGCAAGACATGAACAGAGACAGGGATTTTTGATCAACTCAAAAAGGGAAGAGTTGATCAAAAAGCATATCTAAACCAAACCAGGATCCAATCAGGAGCACAGCCAGAAGCAGACTTTTCCAGAATGCTGGTTTTACTTGCCGCACATAGGCTGTGGGCTGGCTTCCAGTCTCGACTTTATCCACTATAAAGTATCTGTTTTTCCCATTGTGTTTCTGCCGGATCATGTCCCCGGCTGCGTACTCTTTCTCCTTTCCTTCCGGATGTATTTCCTGCCCAGCGATATAATCCTGAAACCGCAGTGAACCGCTGTCTGAGCGTAACTCTTCCTTGACCGTACTTTTGGTCATAACCACTCCGATTATATGGGCCGATTCCTCATCATCCACAATGTGTTTTACTTCTTAACAACCAGTGTCGGACAGACTCCGGAGCTTATAAAGCGTGCCGCCACGCTGCCCAGCAGAATCTTCGAAATATTTCCCGCTCCCCGAGAACCCAGGACAGCGAGTCCGGCGGCCTTTCGCTGAGCCAGCTCGCTCAACCCCCGGTAGATGGGGTCAGCATGATCTACAAACTGCTCGTATTCACGAACCCCCTGTTCTTTGAATATGTGCAGGATGGGGTCCTGCTTTTTCAGGGTTGCAGCATGCAGCTGCTGGGCCACATTCGGGGAAAACATATATCCTTCCATAGACATTTCATACAATGTGGCCAAAACAACCTTCGCCCCATAGCTCACTGCCAGTTCACACCCCTTTTCCGCCGCCTTGCGGGCATACTTTGAGCCATCGTACGCAATGAGCAATGTCTCCATCCGCAGCTCTTTTCCCTGCGGCACCACGAGAACGTCAGTCTCACTGAGCTTCAGGATTTTGGCAGAAACAGAGCCAATGGGAATCAGGTCCATGACAGCCGAGACTTTTTTACCGATAACAATAAGATCGGCCTTCTCTTCCTCAGCCACAGTCAAAATCTGTTCTCCGGGCTCTCCGGAGCGAAGGACTTTCTTAAAGGCCACCTTGTGCTTTGCTGCCTGTTCTCCTGCCTGATCAAGGGCCTGCATATAAGGCTGCCCCATGCTCTTGAGGATCGAAGAATCCCCCATGAGGCGCAGATCTCCCTCATAGGCCGGGATAACACAAACCAGGATGACCTCGCTCTGAGCTGAAGCGGACAAAGCCAAAGCCTGCTCCAGGGCATGGCTCGAGCTTTGTGAATGGTCTACGGAGATCACAATGCGTGTATACATATATTCGCTCCAGAGGACTGTTCCCTGTTAGGGCAAAAAGCTTTTTTTTGCTGGTCCAGGGGTTGCGGCAAAGGAAAAGGCGCAAGATTTCAGACTGCTTCCTCTGTTTCGTACAGCTGCTCCCGCCGATCCGCACTGAGGCCTGTAAAAATAGCCCCCAATATAATCACTGCTCCAATAAGCAGAGCCAGGACCATGATTACAAAGCTGGTTTTGGACAGCAAGCTGCTCACCCCGTCACCCAGAGAGAAAAGCCCGAGGTTGGCCAGATACTCAGGAACCATAAGACCCCGGCTCACGGCAACAATGAGCATAATCGTGGCCATGACGAGCTTGATCATCCAGTCCTTGACATAGGTGGTGCCAATCGCTCCCAACTGGACCCCGAACAGGGAACCAGCCAGAATGATGAGGGTCAGACGCAGGTCAACCAGTCCGTGAAAGGCCCAGATCAGGGTACCGCCAAGGCCCATGACAAAGGCCACAACCAGCTCTGTGCCCGAGGCCATAATGCTGGTCAGTCCGAGGATATAGATCATTCCCGGCACTCCAGCAAACCCTCCAACAGCAATGGTGGCTGCCAGCAGGCCGGCAGCAAAACCGACCGGAGCAGTGAACCACAGGGAAATTCTCACGTTTGAGTGCCGAAAATTGATCATGGGCCACAGATTGATGCTCTGCAACCGGTTGGCCAGCTTGGTCGTTTTGGCCTCAAGTCCCGATCGCTTGAGTTTGAGCGCATCGCGAAGGACATAACTGCCGACAGTGACCAGCACAAAAACAAAGGCCAGGCTGACATACAGATTCGACCCCGCCTCCCCCCATGTCTGCTGTATAAGCCTTTGGATGTGAATTCCGATCTGCACCCCGATCTCGGCAGAAATCCCTACAATCAGTCCCATTTTGATGTCGACCTGACCATAGCGGTACCGCTTAATGGCTCCGACCAGGGCTTTGGGAAATTTATGGCACATATTACTGGCTACTGCGACGGTTCCGGGAACGCCAACGCTCATCATACCTGGGGTGAGAACAAACGCCCCTCCTGATCCAATAAAACCGCTGACCAGCCCGCCGACAAAGCCGACGAAAAAAAGAAACAGGATCACAATCAGATTTAAATCAATCAAATGGATGCTCTGCGCAATGTGTTCATGTCCCATGATGAACCCCTTTCTTTAAGCTCTGATTCTCGTTGTGGCGCCCTTCTCTTTGTCAGCACGCTTTTTCTTTTCTGCCTGCTGCCGGACATTGCTCCGAGAAGGCTCTACTCCCAGTGCTGTCCACACATTGCTTGCAAAATTGCCATGAATCCAAGAGAAGACAAACACTGCCCCCACAGGGGCAAGAGCCCAAACCCCTCCTTTGGTTACATAGCTCATTATCGTTCCGGAAAAAGAAAATACTGCAGTGTACAGAGCAACACTGGCAGCACCATACACCAGGGCATTGATCCGGGACTTCTTTTTTCTTCTCTGCATCTGATTCATTTCCATTCCTCTTTTTTACATATTGTTAGCTAAACAATGAGCTACGAAGTACAAATAACTTATATTTTACCTGTACTCTTGTCTTGGCTGTATACCCTCCTGCAATCATTTTTCAATTTCTATGCCAATGCATTTCTCACCCGGACCATATCCTGCATGGGAGGAAATAGCAGGCAGTAATCTTGAAAACTTACGTCTATGGCAGGAATTTCGGCTCAAAGGCAGGTGTTCCATGGAGACTGTCAATTTCAGGATGTACAGAGCATGAATGGCTTTTGCATTGCGGGTCTTGGAGAACAGTTCAACTGCTCGGGCTTTGGGGTGAGGATCAGCCTCAAAAATAACAGCCGTTGCGAATTACAACAAGAAATCCTCTCTCCAGGTTGATAAAGCTCGACACGCTTTGAGTTGGCAAAAACACACTTCTCGGTGTATTCTTCTGAAATGAGCTGATGGATTTGTTGTTGCCAGCAAAAGACATTGTGATACATTATGCAACACTGACTCAAGCCCGACGACGAGAATTTCATTACATCAGTCAACAAAGAGCTGCTGCATTGTACTTTCCGAGGAATGGATATGGCATGGTTTAAGAAATCTGAGTCCCACCCCGAACCAGATGAACCTGACGTCAATGGATTGGCCACTATCAGCCAGACCATCGAGGATCTGGATATGCCGGGATATGTGCGGGACATGGCCCGCAAGGAACTCAAACGTCTTCAAAAGACCGATCCCTCTGTTGCAGAGTTCAGCATCGGCATGAACTACTTGGAACTGATCCTTGATCTTCCATGGCGAAAAAGCTCCCCCGACAATATGGACATAGAATATGCCGAAGCCATGCTGAACCGCGAACATTTGGGATTATATCACATTAAGGAACGGATTCTGGAGTACCTGGCCTCGAACATCATTTATGTGTCCAAGTCCTTTCAGGTCCTGGTGGTTGACGATGAAGATATAACCCGGGAGAACATCGGGCATGTTTTAAACAAAGAAGGCTATCTCGTATTCACGGCCAGAGATGGCCAGGAAGCCATCGAGCTCCTGGCTGAGAATGACATCGATCTGATCATCACAGACATGAAGATGGAAAAGGTTGACGGGCTGCAGCTCCTGGAACACGTCAAACACACAGCCCCTGAAATCGAAATCATTTTGATTACCGGGTATGCGACAGTGAATACAGCTGTGGAGGCCTTGAGGGGCGGCGCAACCCATTACCTGACCAAACCACTGAATCTGGATGTGCTGAAAAGAACAGTCAGTGAAGTAAAATCACGCCATCAACGCGGACATATGGCCGGCCCCATCCTCTGTTTCACCGGCCCTCCCGGTACCGGAAAGACATCTATCGGCCGCGGGGTTGCCCAGGCCATGGGCCGGAAGTTCATCCGGCTGTCCATGGCCGGGCTCAAGGATGAGGCCGAGCTTCGAGGGCACCGGAGAACCTACACCGGAGCCATGCCGGGGAGAATAATCAACGAGATCCGGCGCATCGGGGTCAACAATCCGGTCATCATGCTGGACGAGGTTGACAAGATCGGCCAGGATTTTCGAGGCGATCCAGCCTCTGTGCTGCTGGAAGTGCTTGATCCAGAGCAAAACTGCACGTTTCTTGACTATTATCTGGACATCTCCTTTGACCTCTCAAATGTTTTATTCATCACCACGGCAAATCTGGCCGATACGTTGCCCAGGCCTTTACTGGATCGTATGGAGACTCTTTTCTTTCCCAGCTATTCGCTGGAAGAAAAAAAACGCATCGGGCTGAGCCATCTTGTGCCCAAACAAACTGTTCAGCACGGACAGGACCACTCGCAGATACATTTCTCCGAAGCAGGGCTGGAAACCATTATCAGGGATTACACCCGCGAGGCCGGGCTGCGCAATCTGGAGCGTGAGATAGGATCCCTGTGCCGCAAAATCAACCGGCTTTTCCTGAAGAAGGAGATAGCTCCACCTGTTGAGGTCGATGAGCAGCTGGTCCGCCGGCTGCTCGGACCGGCCCGGTTCATGAGCGAAACCGCGCATACCGTCAATCTTCCCGGAGTGACCACTGGTCTGGTGTGGACAGAGTTCGGCGGACAGCTCATCTTCATTGAAACTGCCCGGATGCGTGGCAGCGGAAAGCTTATCCTGACCGGATCCCTTGGGGATGTCCTCAGGGAATCTGGCCAGACTGCTCTGAGCTTTGTGCGAAGTCACGCCCATCAATTTGAAATCGATGAAACGCTTTTTGAAAAATCCGATATTCACGTACACATTCCAGCTGGCAACATCCCCAAAGACGGTCCTTCAGCCGGATTGACCATTGCCGTGGCCCTTATCTCCCTTTTAACCAATCGTCCGGCTAAACGGGATGTCGCCATGAGTGGAGAATTGTCCTTAAGCGGCCGTCTTCTTCCGGTCAGCGGTTTGCGGGAAAAAATTCTGGCCGCTCAACAGGCAGGAGTCCGCCTGGCCATTTTTCCCAAGCAAAACGAAATATCAACCGACACCCTGGAGGATGATGTGAGGCAAGATGTTGCCTTATATTTTGTTGAGACCATCAAATCAGCAGTTGATATGGTGCTAGAATAGCTCAAGTCCCAAACAGGTGTGTTCTTATATTTTCTGGAGTACGATCAATGAGACTGCGAATCAGCATCAGGCGAAAAATATTGTTAACTTTTCTTCTTTTCTTTATTCTCAGTCTTCTCGTCACAACCATAGGTTACTATCGGTACTATGTACTGAATCAAAAAATCCATCTGGTTGAACACAAAGAGAATTTGCTTAACGCTGTTCTTGAAGCCAGGAGATACGAAAAAAATTTTTTTATAACATTTAACAGCAAGCATCTGCAAAAAGCAATTTCGTATGCCCAAAAAGGAGAGGAAAACTTTCACTTTATTATTCAAAATTACGGACATTATGCTCAGGCAGAAGATCTTGATCAACAGCTTCAAAGACTGCAGAACTATAAATCAGCACTGGAGAAATTGATCAGCACCGTTGATGTCAATACCTCTCAAGGCTTGGCCGTGACACCAGATGCAGATGTTAATGAAAGACAACAAAGAATTCGAAACTTAGGGCACAACATAACCAGAGCCCTGGAAAGCGGGCTGAGTCAGGAACGGATGGAGGTCAAGCGGTTTGTCCGGGAATCGCGGTGGTATCTCTTCTTATTTTTGGGGATTATCCTGTTGATCGCCACGGTGACATTTCTTTTTCTCATCGTGAATGTGAACAGACCGTTAAAGAGCATGGAAAACGCAATCACAAAGATTATTCACGGGGACTATCAAAATATCCCGAAAATTCGAACCGGGGATGAGTTCGAACGTCTGGCAGAGAGCCTGAACACCATGCTGGCAGAACTTAATAAGCGCAGTGAACAACTCATACAAAGCGAAAAGATGGCTGCCCTGGGAACCCTGACCTCTGGCGTGGCCCATGAATTGAACAATCCCTTGAATAACCTGTCTACTTCCTTGCAGATACTGTTGGAAGAGCTGGGGGAAAATGATATTGAGTATCAAAGACAACTCCTGACCGAGACTGAAGGCCAAGTTGTCCGGGCTCAGGAAATCGTCAAGGCCCTCCTGGAATTCTCCCGGGAAACTGAGTTTTCACTGGTCCAGGTCAATTTTCAGAATCTGGTGCGCAACACCTTAAAGCTCATTCAAGGCGAAATCCCATCCAATGTTCAGGTCACAATTGATATTCCTGAAAGCATTGAGTGCAGACTTGACGCCAGGCGAATACAGCAAGTACTTCTCAACCTGATCTTAAACGGAATTCAGGCCATGGAACGACAGGGCGGAACCCTGACCATTCAGGCCCGGGAGAGTGAGGACAGACAGGGCTTTTTTTTCCATATCCGGGATACCGGGAAAGGAATCGATCCTGCTGAACAATCCAAGATCTTTGATCCCTTTTACACCACCAAAGAGGTGGGCAAAGGCTCTGGCCTTGGACTCTCAGTGTCCAAAGGCATTGTTGAAAATCATGGCGGAACAATCCATGTCTGCAGTGAGTCGGGACAGGGAACTGAATTTGCCGTCTATTTACCATATGGGCATGAAACAGATGCATCAAGAGCATGAACTCAAACTATGAACGTACAGGATGATACATGATGGATGACGCATCTCCGTCCAAAACTCATAGCAAAATACTCCTGGTCGAAGATGAAGAGATTTGCCGCAGAAATCTAAAAAGGATACTGACCAAGGAAGGCTATGACGTTGAGGAGACGGCCAGTGGAGTCACGGCCTTGAAGATTCTGAACAAGCAGGAATTCGACCTGGTTTTGACAGATCTGAAAATGAAGACCGTAGACGGCATGGAAGTGCTGAAGACAGTCAAAGAGCTCTCCCCGCAAACCGAAGTGATCATGATTACAGGCTACGCTACTGTGGATTCGGCAGTAGGAGCCATGAAAGAAGGAGCTTACCATTATTTGTCCAAACCATTCAAACTGGATGAGGTGCGTAAAATTGTCCGCGAAGCCTTGCTCAAAAGGGAACTGACTCTGGAAAACAAGGCCTTAAAAGACACTCTGGCCCAGAGAGATGCTTCGGTTCCTGATATTATCGGCAAGAGTCCCGCCCTGACCGAAACCCTGGATCAAATGCGCAAGATCGCTCCAACCGATGCCAATATCCTCATTTTTGGGGAAAGTGGCACAGGCAAGGAGCTCTTTGCCCGTGCAATTCACGCCTTAAGTAACAGGGCAGACAAACGATTTGTGGCCTTTAATTGTGGTTCTTTTGCAGAGGACCTCATGGCCAACGAACTCTTTGGTCACGAAAAAGGAGCCTTTACCGGTGCACATGCCAGCAAAAAAGGACTCTTGCAGGTTGCGGACAAGGGAACGGTTTTTCTGGACGAGATCGGAGATATGCCCTCAAGCATGCAGATCAAGTTACTCAGGGTGATCCAGGAAAAAGAGGTCATGAAAGTAGGGGGCACTGATTCTCTCCCTGTTGATGTCCGCTTTGTGGCCGCCACCCATCGAGACCTGAAACACGAAGTCCAGGCTGGGCGTTTCCGGCAGGATCTCTATTACCGGCTCAATGTGATCAGCCTGAATCTGCCCCCTCTTTCAGAACGTCATGGAGACATTCCTCTTTTGACCAATCACTTCCTGGCCAAGACCATGCGCAGGCAAAACAAAGAGATTCGCGAGGTTGATCCGGAAGCCATGGCCATGCTCGAGGCCTACAGCTGGCCGGGGAATGTCCGGGAACTGGAAAATGTCATCGAGCGGGCCGTGGCTCTGAGTTCACGGGATGTGATCAAGCCGGATGTCCTCCCGGAATATATCCGCAGCCTGTCCATGGAGACCTTTCGCCGTCACTGGTCCCATATTCCGACCATGGAAGAACAGGAAATGGAATATATCTTGTGGGTACTCAAAAAGTGCCAGGGGAACAAAACCAAAGCCGCCCAGATCATGGGAATCGACAGGGTCTCATTGTGGCGGAAGCTGAAGCGATATGGGGTCGACAGCGGTGAAGAAGGCTGATTATGTTTGGAATGTGCCTATTTCTGTTTAGAACAGTCAAAAGGCGGAAACAGAGAATCTGCCCTGCCGTGCTCTCTCCTGTATCGCTCCTGTTCCTGTTTGCTTTGCTTTCCCTGCCTGTTGTGCTATCTGACTCCAGAGCAAACGCCGCCACCTCTGCCAAATATCAGACCCTGCAGATCTTTTTTGAA
>JBKHIL010000091.1:0-6878 GCA_046538645.1 Desulfovermiculus sp. | reverse complement strand
ATGAGCGAGCATCAATACAAGCAGGCCTGTAATTGGATAAGCTAGGATCTCTTCTCTTTCGTGAGAGACCTCGTGCGATGGGTGAGATCAAAGGCTAAAGAAATGAGATGGTTGGTAAAGTCAACATAATTGACTGTCACGTCCTCAGGCACGTGGATACGGGTAGGGGCAAAATTGACGATGCCCTTAAATCCAGCCTCCACCATATGGTTTGCTGCTCGCTGAGCCCGATCCGGCGGCGTGGTGATCAGTCCAATTTCCACATTTAATTCACTGCGTTTTTCTTTCAACCGCCGGGTGCAGACTATCTCATGCCCGGCCACCACTTCTCCGATCTTGAACGGATCACAGTCAAAGGCGGCTACAATGATAAAACCACGCTCCTGCAGCTGTTCGTGTCTGAGGAGGGCCCTTCCCAGATTGCCCACCCCGACCAGGGCACAGTTCCAGGTCCGATCCACGCCCAGAAAATGCGTTATGGCCTGGAGCAGATCCTGAGAGTTATAGCCAACCCCCCGGACTCCAAATTCACCGAAGTACGCCAGATCTTTTCTGATTTGAGAAGGATTGACCTCGCATTCCCTGGCCAGCTTGTCCGAGGAAACCACCTTTTGTTTGCGCTGGATAAGTTCCTCAAGGACTTGGACGTAAATGGCCATCCGGTGCACGGTTGCCCGCGGGATCCGTTCAGTTTTTAAAGACTTCCCCATTTTGAGCTTTTTTTCACAAGGCTTAATTTTAAAGAGGCCTCTGTACAGAGGCCTCATCAAATTTCCGATGCTCTAGAAGGGCTGGACAAAGAGCAGGATCAAGACAACAACCAGGGTATAAATGGCCAGTGACTCGATCAGAGCCAGTCCAATGAGCATGGTGACCGTGATCTTCCCGCTCACATCAGGATTGCGGGCTGTACCTTCGCAGGCTCCTTTGAGCCCAAAGCCCATGCCGATGCCGCAACCCAGAGCGGCCAGGCCCATGCCCACTGCTGAACCCCACGCGATCTGGGAGGCGATTTCAGGGGATCCTTCGGCAGCCAGGGCAGCACCTGCAGCCAGGACAAAAAGCACTGTGTTGACCAAAACCAACATACTCTTCCGTAACATGTCACTCCTCCTAACCAATCAGTTATACATGAGGTCAAAAGACCATTTCCCGGCAGAATCAGTGTGCTTCCTCAAAGGCCATCTTGATGTAGATCATAGACAGCATGAAGAAAATAAAGGCTTGAATGGTATCAACAAGTCCATAAAGGAAATAGACGGGCAAGGTAGCCACTATAGGCACCAGCATAAAGAAAAGCATGAGAACAAGCTCTTCACCGAAGATATTTCCAAAAAGCCGAACAGTCAGGGAAAGAGGGCGAGCCAGGTGGCTCAAAAATTCAATAGGCAGCATGAGGGGAGCAAGAAGCGGTATAGGCCCGGTAAAATGCTTAATGTATTTGCCCCCATGTTCGCGAAAACCAATGTAATTGTAGACCAAGAAGACACACAAGGCCATGGCCGCATTGGTGTTCAGGTTGGCCGTAGGGGCCATGCATCCAGGCACGAGGCCGACGAAATTGGCAAAGAGAATGAATATGAATATGGTAATTAAAAAAGGAAAGACTTGCCGGCCCTGTTCTCCCATATTGGTGACCACAAAGTCCTCCATCCCATTGACTATGAGCTCAAAAAAATTCTGGACCTTCCCGGGAACCAGCGACAAGTGCCTCGTTCCCAGCCATGCAAGAAAGATGAGTATGGCCATAACCAGCCAGGTATACAGAATATGCGTTGGGACCAAGGCGTGGCCGGCCTCACCGACCAAGCCAACCGTTTCCATTGCCGTATCCAGCAAAATGATGTGAGGAGCTACTTCTGCCGCCATTGACTCAAGCCTCCTTGTGTTGTTGAGTCACAAAGTATTTGCCTGTCCAGACCACAAAGGTCACAATAAGGGTTGAAAAGCCCGCAACTACACCAATGGGTGAGAGCCCAGCGGGGACAATGACCAGAAATAATATAAGTACTGTACAGAGCAAGCGGAGATAAAAACCACAGAGCAACGTACAGACTCCGCCTTTTTCCTGTTCAATCAAGCGCGGGACCAGTTTGGCCAGGAAATAAAAATTCACTGTGGCCAGGAGTGCCCCAAGTCCAAAGGCGGCAGCGTTGAACAAAGAACCGCTGAACACCACCGCGCCTGTTCCCAGGGCTGCAAGACAGGCCTGAAACTGGACAAGCCATTGCGAGCCCGGATGGTCGATCCCCCGCGCCCGCAGCCAGAGCTCACTTTTTTTTCGAAGCCTGGTCATCACTTTTTTGAATCTTCCTAACTTCTTGGAACATATTTTTGAAACCAGCCACAATTCCCAGCACAAGGAAGACCATGGTCAACCATGGCTTGGTCCCCAGCCATCGGTCCAGAACGTAGCCCACACCCAGGCCGACGAAGGTCGTGGCCACAAGATGTATGCCTATAAGACTGACTCGGAGCAGGCTGTCCCTATAGTCTTTGTCAATATTTTTAAAGACCATTTGTGCCTTCCTTCACAAGCTGGTAGTAGCTAGCATACGATGTTGCCAAAGTCAAATCAATATCCTAGGTTACTCTCACATTTCTGATCCTTCAGAACATACGGTCTGCATTCCAGCCCATAAGGGCCGGGACTGACATGACAGCACGAAACTGGCAAGTAATTCTGAGCGTAAATACCCTTAAGGAGGGTCCCATGCCCGCATCCTGGCTGAAAAACAAGGAGCACGAATTTCTGACCGAGATATTTCGCAATTTTTGTCTCGTCCATCAACGTCTTCTCCAAGAGTGCATCTCCCCGCAGAACGAACATTGTGTCCGCTTTGACTGCCTGGACGAACTCATCGGGCAGGAAACGAATCAGGGGAGATTGTGGAGGCTCAAGGATACCGCTCACCTCCTCTTCCGCTCCTTCCCGGATACTCCCCTGATCGGCCGGTCTTTGGACTGGTCCCTGGGATATCTCTTTCATGAATGCATGAAGCTCAAAGAAGACGCCTATCAGCTCACAAAATATGTTCCCTGGTTTGAATCAATCGCCCCTGAAAAGAATCTGCCCTCGAACGAACATTCTCTGGGACAGGACTTGAAGGTCATTGCTTCGCAGACTGCGGAAAGCATTGACAGGGAGGTACGGCGCATTCAAGCTGTGTTGTCCCTCTGCCGCAAGCTGTTTATCGCCTATCTCCCCTCCCACCGGGACAACACCCTTCTGGCCAGATTTATCTACGTCAATATGTCTCGAGTTCGCTCTGTATTCGGTTCCCAAACCGACATATTACTCAATGCAGTTTATGGTCCCAAACAGGACGATCTGGTTCGTTTGGCAGCCCAGAATCTGCGGCAGGGGGGCTGGATTCATGATGCTAACCAAGCCCTGCAAACCTTGGCAGGCGAGCCGGAATAAAAGCACTTCCACATCAGGCTTATTCCTGGGGATTGAGCTCGGCTCTGAACTTTCTTGATAAGCGAAAGACGCATACGGTCCGCGGATCCAGGGTGATTGATTCTTCTGTTTGGGGATTGCGGCCTTTGCGGGCCTTTTTGTCATAGGCCTCGAACTTGCCAAAGCCACTGATAAGCAATGCATAGTCCTGCTTGATGGCCTGCTTCATGATCCCCAGCAGGTCTTCCACCTGGTTTTTGACCTCAGCTCTGTTTCTGGAGGTTTGCTCGTAAATTCGTTCTACTATGTCCGCCTTGGTCAGGGTATTCCCAGACATGTAACCTCCTTATTGGCTCTTTCATTGTTGCCGGACAGGCCATTAATCAGCCATGGCCCGGCGGATTCCTTCAGCCATTTCCCGCATTTTGTTATTGGATTCATATTCTCCCTGCGCCACCTGCAACAGACCATCCCCTTCCCGCCTGGGGATCAAATGCCAGTGGGCATGCGGCACCACTTGACCAGCTGCGGCATAATTGTTCATAACCACATTCAACCCTGTGGCCTGAGTCGCCTGCAAAACAGCCTGACCTACAAACCGCAGCACCTTATTCAGCTCAGGGGCCAAATAGTCCGGAAAATCCCACAGTGTAGCACAGTGCTGTTTGGGGATGACCAGCACGTGTCCAGGAGCGATCGGGGCGATATCCAGAAAGGCCAGCACGGCATCGTTTTGGTAGAGCTGCTCGCTTGGCAATTCTCCGCGGACAATACGACAAAAAATGCAATCCTGCATACCTTTGCTCTCCAGGACTTGAAGTTCAATTCACCATTCCTCCGAAATCTATTGAAGAATACGACAAGCGAACTGGTTTGACAAGAGCTGAAACCTGAAAAAAGATATTTTTTTTGAACAAAACTGAAGCGTTGAGTTGGATACTATGTCTGAACTTGTTTCCATGCCAGCCCCTGTGCCTTACAGACCCCCAAACCCAATTTGGCCCATCTTTCTGCCTGGT
Source organism: Desulfovermiculus sp. (assembly GCA_046538645.1). Classification (GTDB taxonomy): domain Bacteria; phylum Desulfobacterota; class Desulfovibrionia; order Desulfovibrionales; family Desulfothermaceae; genus Desulfovermiculus. The sequence continues at coordinate 2,456 of JBKHIL010000091.1, read as the reverse complement.
ATGGGCTGTCCCACCCGATGCATCTATTGCGACCAAAAGCAACAGACGGGGATTGCCCCCCAATCGCTGGCCCGGATATATGCAGGTTTAGCCCGGGACCTTGACCTTGCCTGGCAGGAAAATCGACAACCCTTTGAAATGGCCTTTTTTGGGGGAACGTTTACTTCACTGCCCCGTTTCTGGCGTCTTAAACTTATTGAGCTTGTGTCTGGATATAAAAGGAAAGGCCTGGTGACGAGAATTCGCTGTTCGACCCGTCCGGATTGTTGCTCTGCACCTGTCCTGTCCGAACTTGCAGAGCGGGGGTTGGATACAGTGGAATTAGGGGCCCAGAGCTTTTGCTCCCATGTTTTGCATACCGCCAACAGGGGCTATGCACCCCAGATTATCCATACTGCCTGTGATCTTGTGAGAGCAAAAGGCTTAAACCTGGGCATTCAATTGTTGCCTGGGCTGCCAGGGCATGACACTCGGAAATGGCTGCATGATGTACGGCAAACCTGCAGCTTGAAACCGGACTTTGTCCGCATTTACCCCTGTCTCGTGCTCACCGGAACTCCACTTTACCTTTTGTATGAGCAAGGCCGCTTCAAGCCATGGTCCCTGAGCCAGACTGTCCTGGCCCTGGCCCGCGGATTCCTCCGCTTTTGGTCCCATGGCATCCCTGTTATCCGGATGGGTTTGCCTCCGGAATCAGACCTCTTGCAGGCTATAGCAGCCGGCCCCTGGCACCCCGCCCTGGGATCATTGGTCCGCAGCAAAGTCCTTTTGGCTTTGATCAAGCATCTCAGCCTTTCGTTGCCGCCGGGCCCAAAGTCACTGCTTTGCCCCAGGTCATTGCAAGGTGATCTCTGGGGCCATAAAGGCACCAACCGCGAGCCATTGTTGAAACTAAACCTCACCCCAGGAAGAGTGACCTATCATGATCATGCCAGAATTGAATTATTTCATCTGTAAACCCTTCCGGCTTTTTTTCCCTGCCTCATATTTTAAACGGGCATGGGCGATCATGTGATCAGATGATTTTTTATTTCCCCTTTGATGACATCTCGGGTCAAAAGAGATAAGATTGAAAATTGATGCCTTGGAAACAGCAAGGAAGCAACGCATCATTTCGAAAAAGTTATTTTTTTGAGAAAAGTTCGTGGACGTCACTTCCCAGTTTATATCTCCTGTTCAAGGCTACCGGGCTCACCGCATACTGACCATGAACAGTGAGCAGCCTGTCCTGGACAATGCCCTGTTATGGGTGGGCGATGGGTATATCCTAAGCATTGGCCCGTATCAAGTGCACAAAAACGATTTCGCCGCCCCGATACATGACCTCGGTGATCAGACCATGGTCCCCGGAATCATCAATGCCCATACGCATCTGGAGCTCTCTCATGTTCATAATTTGACCCTGTCTGGTCAGGGGTTTCTGCCCTGGGTGCAAAGCCTCCTGCAACTCCCGATCAAAGAGACCCGGCCGGACATAATTCAGACCCATCTGAAGGCCATGTACAAACAAGGCGTGGCTGGAATCGGTGATATCAGCGGACAAAACCCTGTGGTCATGCATAAAATCCATACCCGGACGCCTTTTCCTTCCCGTTTGTTCGTGGAATTTTTAGGATTTAAACATCAGGGCGCCAACTCGTGGCCTCTCAGCAGTCATCCTGATGACGATTTTCTCTCTGCAGCCGGGCATGCCCTGTACTCAACCCATCCAGAGCTGCTGCAAGCCATCAAGTCCTGGACCACCCAGAACCTTCGTCCTTTTTCCATCCACCTTGCTGAGCATGCGGGAGAAGTGGATCTGTTGACCACCGGCCGCGGAAACTTTGCTCAAATGCTGCGCGGAAGAGTGATGCCACGGTCTTATGCACCGCCTGGATTACCACCTGTGGCTTATGCGGACAGGTTGGGATTGCTGGATGAGTACACCTTGGCGGTCCACTGTGTCCATATAGGCCGCAATGATATCCGCATCATGCGTGAAAGGGGTGTTCATGTCTGCCTCTGCCCTCGCAGCAATGCGTACATAAATTGTGGCCGGGCGCCTGCAGAGGACATCCATGCGGCCGGAGTGGCCTTAAGTCTTGGAACTGATGGGCTGAGCTCAAATCAGGACCTGAACCTGTGGCACGAAGCCTCGTACCTGGCTTCGCATTGGCAGGGAAATCTGTCCTTGACAGAACTGGTCTCCATGATAACCATCAATCCAGCCCAGGCCCTGGGGCTGGAGCACATTGCCGGCAGCTTACAGCCGGGGAAGCTTGGCCAGTTCAGCCTCGTACCTGATGATCTGCAGGCCGTCTTGCCAGTATGACCCTTTACTTTTAAAGGAGCGGGAATGCATTGGGCTCACTCACACTTGTTGACCATTTCCGATCTCACAGCTGACGACATCCACACGGTTTTCGAATTAGCCGATCGCTTTGCTGAGATGGCAGATCGCCCGGTGAAAAAGGCCC